>QMLK01000215.1 GCA_003646705.1 Deltaproteobacteria bacterium
CCCCTGAACCGAGGGTGGTGAGGATCCCCAAGGAGAAGGGGCGTCCAGCCAGGGTGGTGGGTAGGATAGAGCTGAAGGAGCCGCCTCCGCCCCCTCCCGAGGAGGTGAAGCCCCCTGAGACCCCGGTCCAATTGGAGGTGGTCCCGGAGCTGCCGAAGGAGAAGAGGCTCCTCAAGCGGGAGAGGGAGGAAGAGGGGGAGAAGAAGCCCAAGAGGAAGGGGCGTAGACGTCGGGAGGTGATCACCTTCGACGAGGAGGACCTGGAGGAGGTATATGTGCAGCGCCGGCCGGATCGGGAGTACAGGCCGGAGAAGAAGCGGGTCCTGACCCGTCCAGCCCTCAAGCCCCAGATTACCACCCCCAAGGCCATCAAGCGAAAGATCAAGGTGGCCGAGGAGATAGGGGTATCGGAGCTGGCCCAGCGGATGGGGGTGAAGCTGAAAGAGCTCCAGGAGAAGCTCCAGGAGCTGGGGGTGGAGGCCAGCCTTGAGGGGACCATCGACATCGAGGCTGCGGCGCTGGTGGCCTCGGAATACGGCTTTGAGGTGGAGAGCCGCCTCGAGGAGCTCGAGGCAGCCATCGCCCCCCAGCCAGATCCCCCCGAGAAGCTCAGGCCCAGGCCCCCTGTGGTGACGGTCATGGGCCACGTGGACCATGGGAAGACCCTGTTGCTTGACGCCATCAGGCAGACGGACGTGGCCGCCCGAGAGGTGGGGGGGATCACGCAACACATAGGTGCCTACAAGGTGGAGCTGCCGGGCAAGGGGGTCATCACCTTCATAGACACCCCGGGCCACGAGGCCTTCACCGCCATGAGGGCGCGGGGGGCCCAGGTCACCGATATAGTGGTGTTGGTGGTGGCCGCCGACGATGGGGTCATGCCCCAGACCGTTGAGGCCATAAACCACGCCCGTGCAGCTCAGGTGCCCATCGTCGTGGCCATAAACAAGGTGGACAAGAAGGAGGCCAACCCCGAACGGGTGCGGCGCCAATTGGCCGAGCACGGCCTCATCCCCGAGGAGTGGGGTGGTGACACCCTCTTCGCCGAGGTCTCCGCCCTGAAGGGGACCGGGATAGAGGAGCTGTTGGACCTCATACTGCTTCAGGCCGAGATGATGGAGCTCAAGGCCAACCCGGAGAAGGCCGCCCGCGGGGTTATCGTGGAGACGAGGCTCGATCGGGGCAAGGGGCCTGTGGCTACGGTCATAGTGAAGGAGGGGACCCTCAAGGAGGGGAACCACTTCGTATCGGGCCTCACCTACGGGAAGGTGAGGGCCATGGAGGACGAATGGGGGAAGCGCCAGAAGGAGGCCCCGCCCTCCACCCCGGTGGAGGTGATAGGCTTCTCGGAGCTGCCGGAGGCGGGCGATGACTTCATCGTGGTCAAGGACGAGAGGATGGCCCGGTCTATAGCCGAGCTCCGGCGCAAGAGGAAGGAGCGCCTCGAGAGGAAGGAGGTCCCGGCCCCCGTGACCCTCGAGGACCTCTTCGAGCGGATCCAGGCCGGCGAGGCCAAGGAACTGCTGATGGTGCTGAAGGCCGACACCTTCGGGTCCCTTCAGGCCGTGAAGGAGGCCTTGGAGAAGCTTTCCACCGATGAGGTCAAGGTCCGGCTGATCCACGAGGGCGTCGGGGCCATCTCGGACAGCGATGTCAACCTGGCCATTGCCTCAGAGGGCGTGATCATCGGCTTCAACGTCCAACCGGTGGGGAAGGCAAAGTCCCTGATAGAGCAGAAGAAGGTGGACGTCAGGACCTACCGCATCATCTACGAGCTGATCGAGGACGTAGAGAAGGCCTTGAAGGGGATGCTCGCCCCCGAGAGGAAGGAGGTCTTCCTCGGGCGGGCGGAGGTCCGGCAGCTCTTCCGCATCCCGAGGGTGGGGGTGGTGGCCGGTTGCTACGTCCAGGAGGGCAGGATCATGCGCGGTGCCTCAGCGAGGGTCCTGAGGGACTCCGAGGTGGTCCACGAGGGCAAGATCACGTCGCTCAAGCGGTTCAAGGAGGACGTCAAGGAGGTTCAGGCCGGCTACGAGTGCGGTGTGGGGATCGAGGACTTCAACGACTGGCAGGAGGGGGACCTCTTGGAGGCCTACACCATCGAAGAAGTCCTGCCAGAATGAGGTCCGTCATGGTGGTGGGGGTGTGTCATCTTGACCTCAGGGTACAGGGGGGGAGCTCCCTCAAGGGGAAGCGCCAGGTGATGAAGAGCCTCCTCGGGAGGGTCCGGAGCCGTTTCAACGTCTCCATCTCAGAGGTGGGGAACCAGGACAACTGGGGCAGGGCCGAGGTAGGGATCTGTCTGGTGGGCAGCGACAGGGAGTTCATAGACTCGGCCCTGGCCAAGGTCATATCCTTCATAGAGGGGACCGATCTGGTGGAGGTCATAAGGAGCGAGGTGGAGCTGTTGAACTTCAACCCGGCCTTCTTTCGGTGAGCGATATGGCGACCTCGAGGAGAGCGGAGCGATTGGGCGACCTGATCAGGGAGGAGGTCTCCAAGATAGTGCTCCAGGAGCTCAAGGACCCCCGCATAGGGTTCGTCACCATCACGCGGGTGAAGCTCTCGGAGGACCTGAGGAAGGCCTGGATCTACTGGAGTGTGTACGGCGACGAGCGGGCCAAGGAGGAGTCCTCCCGGGGGCTGGAGAGCGCCAAGGGGTTCATCAGGAAGGAGCTGGGGAGGCGCGTCAGGGTGAAGTACCTGCCGGAGATCGCCTTCGCCTTCGACGACTCCTTCGAGTACAGCTCCAGGATAGAGGGGATCCTCAAGGAACTCAAGGACAGGGGAGGGGATGAAGAAGGGGCTTGAAGGCGTCCTCGTGGTCAACAAGCCCGAGGGGATCACCTCCTATGACGTCATCAGGCGGCTCAAGGGCCACCTGAAGGGGGTGAAGATGGGCTATATCGGGATCCTCGACCCCCTGGCCCGGGGGGTCCTGCCCCTGCTCCTGGGGGAGGCCACCAAACTGGCCCCCTTCCTGGA
>QMLK01000216.1 GCA_003646705.1 Deltaproteobacteria bacterium
GAAGGAGGGCAGGGAGGCCATCGCCAGGATCTCACCGCTCCAGGGGTCAAGGGCCACCCCCACCGCCCCCTTTGCCTCTGTCTCTATTATACCCGCCTTTAGCTCCTTCTCTAAGGTGTACTGCACCATGAGGTCGATGGTGAGGCGGAGATCGCAAGGCCCAGCGGTTTCGCCCTCCCTCGAAGGCAGATATATCCACCTGCCCAAGGCGTCCCTTTCCAGGACCATCACCCTGGGTGGGGCCTTCAGCCAATGGTCGTAGGCCAATTCGATTCCCTCGAGACCTTGGGCGTCCACCCCCACGAAGCCAAGAAGGGGTGCGGCCAATTCGCCGTGGGGGTAGAAGCGCCTCGTCTCGGGCAAGGTCCCCACGCCCTTGACGTGGAGGGCCATCACCTCCTTCTCCTGGCGGGGGGTGAGGTGTCGTTTGAGCCACACGAAGGAGCGCTCAGCCTGAAGGAGCTCTCTCAGCCTCTGGGATGTAACCCCTAAGATGGGGGCCAGGCGTTGCGCCAAGGCCTCTGGGTTCTTTACCTTAGGGGGTAGGGCGTAAAGGGAGGGGACCTTTATACTTATGGCCAGCTCCCGGCCCCGTCGATCGTAGATGGCACCCCTCCTCGGAGGGAGCACCACCTTTTGATAGTACTGCCTCTGGGCCCTCCGGAGGAACTGCTCAGGGCGGGCCACCTGGAGGTCGAAGGCACGCCACCCCATGAGGCCCAAAGCCGCCAACAGCAAGAGGCAGAGCGATAAGAGGCGAAACCGTGGTGGCCCCTTCATCTGACCTCAACCCCCGTGCCCCTGATGATGACCACCTGCCCCTCCTTTGGGTAAACGAGGGAGAGTTCCTCCTTCGCCCGTCTCTCGATCTCTTGGGCCGAGCAGAGGGATGCTCGCTCCAGGGTCAACTCCTTCTTCCTCAGGAGCAGTTCGTCCTTTTGGGCCTTGAGATGCGATATCTCGTAGCCGAGGCCCAGCACCTCGAGCCTCACCCAGACCATGAAGAGCAGACCGAGAAAGAGTAGGAGGAGGGCCAGCAGGAACGGGGGAGGGGGACCTTTCCTGCTCGGAGCCCTCCTCCTCTTAGGGACTAGCTCCGCCTTCCCAGCATAAAGGGCCTTCCGCTTCATACCCTTTCTGCCACCCTCAACTGGGCGCTCCTGGCCCTTGGGTTGGCCCTTATTTCTTCCTCGGTGGGGACGATGGGGCTCTTGGTGATGACCTCCATCACCTTTCTCTTTCCGCCACATACGCACTGGGGGAACCACGGTGGACAGATGCAGTCCTTGGAGAGCTTCCCAAGGACGTCCTTTACGGTCCTGTGCTCCAAGGAGTGGAAGGAGATGACCCCCAACCTACCCCCCTTCCTCAAGCAGAAGGGGACCCTCTCGAGGACATCCTTCAGGTTCTTCAGTTCCTCGTTGACGGCGATCCTCAGGGCGAGGAAGGTCTTGGTGGCCGGATGGATCCTCTCCGGGTAGTAACGCTTGGGGATGGCCTCCGCGATCAACTGGGCGAGATCCTTCGTGGTCTTTATCCCTCCCCTTTGACGCCTCTCCCCTATGGCCCTGGCGATCTTGGTGGCCCACCGTTCGTCGCCGTAGTGACGGATGATCCTTTTCAGCTCGTCCAGGGGCCAGGTGTTCACTATCTTGGAGGCCTTGAGGCGGCGACTCCTGTCCATCCTCATGTCGAGGGGGCCCTCTTGCTGGAAGCTGAAGCCGCGCTGGGGCTGGGCCAGATGGAAGAGGGAAGGACCGAGGTCCAGGAGCACCCCGTCGACCTCCCTTATCTCCAGGTCCTCCAAGATTGTGGGCAGGTTCACGAAGTTGTCCCTCACCAAGGCGAACCTGCCCTCGAAGGGCTTGAGCCTCTCACGGGCCCTCTCCAAGATCTCCTCGTCCCAGTCCACGCCGATGAGGAAGACCTTCGACGAGGCTTCGAGGATCTTCGAGGCGTGGCCGCCCTCGCCCACGGTGAGGTCGACGAAGGCCCCTCCCTCTTTACAGCGCAACTGCTCCACCACCTCCCGGACCATCACCGGTTGGTGGTAAAAGGGCTGCTCCTTATCGTCGGCTCCCTTCGTCTCGACCCCCAGAAAGGCCACAAGGCCCATGGTCCCTCAGAACCCCATCCATTCAGCCACGGTCTCGCTGATCTCGTCGAAGGTCTCCCGGCACCTGGCCATCTCCTCCTCCCAGAGCCCCTTGTCCCATATCTCGAAGCCCCTCATCATGCCCACGATGAGGACCTCCTTCTGCAGGTGGGCCTGAAGCCTCAGGCTTGCAGGGATCAGGAGGCGGCCGTGATCGTCCACCCGAGAATCGATGGCGCCGGAGAAGAAGTACCTGAAGAACTTCTTGGTCTCCCGCCGGAGCAGCGGCAGGTCTTTCATCCGCTCCTCCCACTGCCGCCACTCCTCCAGGGGGAAGGCCACCACGCAGGAATCGTACAGGGTCAAGACCAGCTCTTCGCTTCCGTAATGTCGCTGAAGGACCTCGCGGAAGCGAGCCGGTACGCTCACCCTCCCCTTGCTGTCTATTACGTGCTCGAACCTCCCCCTGAACAAGGTTATCCCACTTTAAACCACTTCTTCCCACCCTTTTAGCCCAAAATGCCCTCTTTGTCAACGACAAATTTGTGGAGGGGTATAAATGAGGATGTGTATAGCTCTCTTTGCAGTCCCCCTTCTTTACCTCTGAAGGACGAAACAGTTCCTTATAGATTGTGCCCCCTTAGGTTTTATTTATTGCTACAAGGACGGAGATAAAGGAGGAGTCAACTCTCAGTGATGAGCTTTGTAGAGGACCTCAAATCCCCAGGTACGTCTCCCTGATGTCGTGGGCCTTCTTTATCTCTTCGGCCGGTCCTTCTGCCTTGATCAAGCCCTCGTGCATTATGTAGACGTAATCTGAGGCCTCGAGGGAGGCCTC
>QMLK01000217.1 GCA_003646705.1 Deltaproteobacteria bacterium
CCGTTACCTCATCGGCCCAGCGGCCCTTGAGGCCTCGGTGGCCTTGACCCGCATCATCCCCCTTCCCTTCACCCTCCTCCTCATGGAGGACCTCCTGGGGCGGATCGCTTGGCCCCTGGCGGGCCCTTACAGGGGGCAGATGAGGGAGAACCTCCGTCTGTCCCTCGGGGAGATCCCCGAGGAGGAGCGGGATCGGATCGCGAAAGAGGCCTTGAGGAACATGTTCAGGGGCTTCGTCGAACTCCTTTACTCCGTGCACTCCTTCGAGCGCCTCAGCCCCCATCTAAGGTGGAGGGGGGAAGAACACCTGAAGGAGACTCTCGCTCAGGGCAGGGGGGTCATAGCCGTCACTGCCCACCTCGGGAACTTCACCCTGATGGGGGTTGCCATGGCCCGCCGGGGTTACCCCTTCCGGATGATCATCAAGGACCCCAAGCACCCCCGTATGGCCAGGACCTTCCAGAGGATGAGGAGGCAGCAGGGAACCCCCTGGATACCGGCCGTCCCCCCCATGAAGTGCCAAAGGGAGATCTTGAGGGCCTTGAAAAGGGGCGAGGTGGTGTGCTTCGTGGCCGACGAGAACCGACGCCGCGGCGGCATCGTGATGGAGTTCCTGGGCCGGAAGATGGCCATGCCTCCAGGGCCGGCCTTCTACCACATGGCCACCGGGGCCCCGATCCTGCCCGTCTTCCTCTTGAGGGGCCAAAGGGACCTCGAGATGGTCATAAAGCCCCCTTTGGAGGTCTCCCTAAGCGGCGACCGTGACAGGGACCTCTACCTCATCACCAAGACCGTGACCCAGGAGATCGAGGGGATGATCCGCCGCCACCCCGAGCAGTGGCACTGGGTGAGCAGGACGAGGGTAAAGATCCGCACCCGCCGACGGGCCTTAGAGGAAATCGATAAAAGTTGACCCCGGAAGGACCGGGGTCAAGGGACTTCAGGGACTTGCTACGGCCTTCAGCCCTCCAGGGCCTTCAGGCGCTCCTGTAACTTCTTGGTGAACTCCGCCTCCACCTTCTTGGCCTTGGCCCTCATGATGCGGTCGCCGAAGGTGGCGAGCTTCCCCACCACGTTGACCTCGGTCTTGTAGGATATCTCCACCCCGTCTTCGGTCTCCCGGAGGTCCACCGTGCTCTTCTGGGTGAAGCGGCCGGCCTTGGCGATCTCGTCCCCTTCCCCCTCGAGCTCAAAATGGTGAGGGGGATCGAGCTTGGTCAGGACCGTCTTGAACTTGAACTTGACCGAGATGGGTCCCACCTTCTGCTTTATCACGCAGTCGTAGGTCCTCTCGTCCAGCTTCTCGATCTTCTCGGCCCCAGGTACACAGGCCAGGAGCGTCTCCGGCTCGAGCAGCGAATCCCACACCTTCTGGATCGGGGCCTTTAAGGTGAACTTGCCTTCCAGGATCATCCCTTCCTCCTCCTGCTATCCTTCTACCTTCTCCGCCTCCTTCTCCAGGAGCTCGGCCAGGGTCTTGTAGCCCTTGTTCCCGGGCTCCATGGTCTGCATCAGCAGCAACTCGGCGAAGGAGAGGCCCTTGGAGTTGATCCAATCCTTATGGTCCTTGTCGCCGGTGCCCAACATGTGCCTGGCCAACTCCATGGTGTTGGGCCAGATCTTCTTGCAGGCCGGGCAACGATAAGGCATCGTACCCCCTCCTCAGTCGGCTTTCTTGCCCTCTCCCTTCTCCTTTAGGGCCTTGAGGACCTTCTCCGAGCTGATGGGCAACTCCGTGATCCTCACCCCCACGGCCTTGGCCACGGCGTTGGCCAGGGCCCCGGCCGTTGGGTTGGTGAGGCCTTCGCCCGCCTCCTTGGCCCCAAAGGGCCCCTCGGGCTCGTAGGTCTCCACCTCGAAGACCTCCGTCTCCGGCATATCGCCGGCCCTCAAGATCTTGTAATCGACCAGGTTCGGGTTGAGGATCTTGCCCTCCTCCATGGGGAGGTCCTCGGTGAAGCCGTAGCCCCCTGCCATGGCGATGGCCCCCTCCAGTTGTCCGTGCACCCCCAAGGGGTTGATCACCTGGCCGCAGTCGTGGGCGGTGACGGCGTTGATCAGTTTGATCTTGCCCGTCTCGGGGTCGACCTCCACCTCCACCGCCTGCACCCCGAAGCTGTAAGCGGGGGAGACCATCCCCTTGCGGTGGGGTGTATAGTGGCCGCGGCCGATGATGGGTTGGCCGTCCCTGCCGCGGATGGCGTCCTTGACCACCTCGAAGTAGGATATCCTCCGCTCAGGCCGCGCCACGATGTAGACCCACCGATCCTTGATGTCCAGGTCGTAGACGATGTTGGGCCCCATCTTGGCCGCCGCGAACTCCAGCAGCTGCCTCTTGGCGTCAGCAGCGGCCATCTTGACGGCGTTCCCCGCCATCAGGGTCTCGCGGCTCCCCCAGGCCCCCAGGTCCACGGGGGCGATGTCTGTGTCGGCTGTGTGGACCCTGACGTCCTCGAGCCTCACCCCGAGCTCCTCCGCGCAGATCATGGCCAAGGTGGTGTTGGAACCCTGGCCGATGTCCTGCGCCCCGATGTAGAGGTCCACCTTGCCGTCGATGTTGATCTTCACCATGGCGGCCGAGAAGGCGTAAGGGGTGTTGAACCAGTTGAAGATCCCGCCGGACATGAAGCCATAGGCCGCAACGCCTATGCCCCGATTGGGGGGCAACTCCCCGCGGGACTTGATCCACTCGTCGATCTTGTCCAGGCACTCGACCAAGCCACAGCTACGGATGGTGGCCTGACCGGGGATCTCGTGATCCGGGGTCATGGCGTTTCGGCGCCTGATCTCGATGGGGTCTATCCCCAGGTCCTCGGCGATCATGTCTATCTGCGATTCGCTCACGAAGATGGCCTGAGGCGCCCCGAAGCCCCTCATGGCCGAGGACGGCATGGTGTTGGTGTAGACGCGATAACCGTCGTAGCGGTA
>QMLK01000218.1 GCA_003646705.1 Deltaproteobacteria bacterium
ACCACGCAGAACGGAGACGACGTCCCAGGGACCTTCATGAACGTGGCCACCTTGTTCCTCGGGATGAGCTATTCGCTCTCCAAGAAGACGTATCTGAACGTCAACGTGGGGATCGGCCTGACGGTAGATGCCCCTGATGTGCAGGTGAGCGTGAGCATCCCCATTAGGCTGCTGTAACTCAGGAGATCCCGTACCGCTTCATCAGGTTGTAGACGGTGGGCCGGCTCACTCCGAGGAGCCTGGCGGTGCGGCTGATGTTGTAGCCCGTGGTCTCGAGGGCTCTCAGGAGGCCCTCTCGCTCCACCTTCTCCTTGAGGGCCTTTATGCCCTGAGGGGAAGGCTTAGGGGTAGGGGCCTCCAAGGAGAGGTCCTCGGGGGTGATGGTCTCCTCCTTGGAGACCACGAGGGCCTTCCTTATCTTGTTTATCATCTCCCTGACGTTCCCCGGCCACCTGTAGCTCCCGATGGCCAGCAGCGCCTCGTCGCTGAAGCGCTTCCGTCTGGTTCCGTTTTCTTTGCACAACCTTTTCAAGAAGTAGTTGGCCAGGACCACCTTGTCCTTGCCCCTTTCCCTCAGCGGGGGCAGCTGGATGGTGAAGGCGTTGAGGCGATAGAAGAGGTCCTGGCGGAACCTCCCCTTTCGGACCTCGTCCTCGAGGTCGCAATTGGTGGCGGCTATGATCCTGACGTCCACCCGCCTCGGCCTCCTCGAGCCGATCCTCTCCACGGTGCCGTCCTCCAAGAACCGCAGCAGCTTAGCCTGAAGGCCGATGGGGAGATCCCCTATCTCGTCGAGGAAGAGGGTCCCTCCGTGGGCCTGCTCCACCTTGCCCTTGCGGGCGGTGTAGGCACCGGTGAAGGCCCCGCGCTCGTAGCCGAAGAGCTCTGCCTCGAGCAGGGTCTCGGGTATGGCGGCGCAGTTTATCACCACGAAGGGTTTGCTCTGCCTCTGGCTCCTCTCGTGGATCGCCTTGGCGCTGAGCTCCTTGCCCGTGCCGCTCTCGCCCAAGATGAGCACCGGTATGTCCGTGGGGGCCACCTTCCTGATCAGCGAGAAGACCTCGAGCATCCCGTCGCAGGTACCGACGAACTCCTCGTCTTGCTCCCCTCGGCCGAGGTCCCCCAACAACTGGCCATCTACGAAGGTGAGAAGGGAGAGGAGGCGATCGGCATTAAGGCGTTCGAGCCGCCACCTCAGCCTCTGGCCCACAGTCCTCCTGAGGTGCTCCAGGAGGTAACCGTCACGGTCGAAGTCGCGGGAAAGGCCGCAATGGGGACATTCCCTTTCCTGATGGAGGGCCTCGCCGCAGTAAGGACAGTCGTCCTCCACCCCTCCCTTTAGGTCCTCCCTGAGCACAGACCATAGGTGGAGGACCTCTTCCTTGCTCTGGTGGAGGAACCTGACGGCTGTTCCCCCTTGTCCCGTCCTGAGGATCTCGGCCCACAGCCTTATCCTCTGGCCCTCATGGGCGAACTCCAGGATCAGACGGTCCCCGGGGGGCAAATCCCCCTCCAGGGATGCCCCACCGAGGCTCATGTCGGAGATCACCACCTGATAGCCCTTTCCCTCAGCTTGCCCTGAAGGAGGGAAGGCCATCCCGGGGCGCTGTTTCTTTGTCCTTGCGTCGAGCCTGGCCACAACTTCCAGGTTAACCAGTGTGAAAAAGATGTACAAGCAGTCGAAGGTATGCACCGCTTAGACCTTGGTAGCAAAAACGGTTTTCCCCAGCTGCAGTTGTGGCCGGTTGAAGGCTCTTGAAAAGGCATCTATAATGCAGAGGGATGTACCTCTTGGTGGTAGAGGACGAGAGGAAGGTCGCTGGGTTTCTCAAACAGGGGTTGGAGGAGGAGGGCTACGAGGTCGACTGTGCCTACGACGGGGAGGAGGCCCTGGAGTGCCTGAGGGCCCGCCCCTATGACTTGGTGATCCTGGACCTGATGCTCCCGAGGGTGGATGGCTTAGAGGTCCTGAGGAGGTTCAGGGGGGAGATGGCGGGGGGGACCCCCGTGTTGGTCCTCACCGCCAAGGATTCGGTGGAGGACGTGGTAAAGGGCCTTGACAGCGGGGCCGACGACTACCTCACCAAGCCCTTCGCCTTCGAGGAGCTCCTGGCCCGGGTGAGGGCCCTGTTGAGAAGGCGGGAGAAGGAGCGGGAGTTGAGGGTGGAGGACTTGGTGCTCGATCTGACGGCCCGCAAGGCCAAAAGGGGCGACAAGGAGGTCGAGCTGACCGCCAAGGAGTTCGCCCTTTTGGAATACCTCATGCGCCGCAGTGGCGAGGTGTTGAGCCGCGAGGAGATCGCGGAGCACGTTTGGGGGCAGGACTTTGATCCCTTGACCAACATCGTCGACGTCTACATAAACCACCTCCGGAAGAAGATAGATCAGGGAGCCCCCAAGAAGCTGATCCACACCGTTCGAGGGGTGGGTTACAGCCTCCACGGCTGAAGATGCCCTTTCGCACCATAAGGTTCAAGTTGACCCTGTGGTATGTGATCCTGTTGGGGATCACCGTTACGGCCTTCAGCGTCTTCCTCTACATCACCCTCGCCAAGGGGCTACAGGAGAGCCTGGACAACAAGCTCCGGACGACGGCCGAGATCATCGCCGCCTCCCTGCGCCACCCCCTGGGACCGGGGCCGTCCTTGGCCGACGTGGAGAGGATCATGAGGGAGCACTTCGGCCTCAAGCCCATGGGGAGGTTCGTCCAGATTTTGGACGAGGCCGGGAGGCGCTCGACCAACTTACGGAACGTCGACATCCCCGTGAGCATCCACACCCTGGAACGGGCTGCCAAGGGCGAAGCGGTCTTCGAGACTGTGAGGCTCAGAGACGGCAGCCGTTTGAGGCTCGTCACGGTCCCCATCCTTGAGGGCGGCAGGATGCTCGGGATCGTCCAAGTGGGCAGCCCCCTGGAGGGGATCGAG
>QMLK01000219.1 GCA_003646705.1 Deltaproteobacteria bacterium
CTCGAGGGCCCTCGAGATCCTGGAGGGGTTGAGGAGAGAGAGGCCCATACCCTTGCTGATCCTGGGCCCCTCTGCCCTCCTCGAGTTCAAGGACCTGCTGCTGGCCGCTGATGAGTTCCTCATTGAGCCCTATGATCTGCAGGAGATGACGATCAGGATAGAGAAGGTCTTGCAGCGAACTTACTCCGTCGAGGGGAGGAAGGTCATCCATTGTGGCGACCTGATGATAGACGTCACGAGGAGGAAGGTGACCCTCGATGGGGAACTCCTCCCCCTCACCTTCAAGGAGTACGAGCTCTTGAAGTTCCTCGCCGCCAACCGGGGCCGGGTCTTTACCCGTGAGGCGCTGCTCAACAAGATCTGGGGATACGACTACTACGGAGGCGAGAGGACCGTCGATGTGCACATCAGGCGCCTGCGGGCGAAGATCGAAGGAGGGGGACGTAACTTCATCGAGACCGTAAGAGGGGTGGGGTACCGCTTCCGGGAGGGCCCTTGAGCTCGCACGCCAACCCATCGGACAAGAAGGCCTTGGTCCCCATCCACCATCGGGATGAGGGCCCCGGGTTGTTGAAGGATACGCTGCTGCAGCGGGGCTGGGAAGTAGAGGAGGTCCAACTCTGGAGGGGAGAAGGACTACCGGAGCCCTCCATCTATCGGCTCCTCATCGTCATGGGGGGGCCGATGAGCGTAAACGAAGAGGGGATCTATCCCTTCCTGCAAGAGGAGAAGGTCCTCTTGAAGAAATGGCTCAGGGACGGGAAGCCCGCTATAGGGGTATGCCTGGGGGCGCAGTTGATGGCTCACGCCCTCGGGGCAAGGGTCTACCGCGGTCCCGAGGAAGAGATCGGTTGGTACGAGGTCAGGCTGACCGAGGGAGGCCGTAGGGACCCTTGCCTCAGGGGCTTCCCCGAGGTCTTCCCTGTCTTTCAGTGGCACGGAGAGACCTTTGAACTGCCCGAAAGGGCCACGTTGCTCGCCACCTCCGCCACCTATCCCCACCAGGCCTTCCGGGTGGGCTCCTACGCCTACGCCTTCCAATTCCACCTCGAGGTGACCGAGGAGATGCTCAGGAGGTGGTTCGAGGATGAGGACGAAGGGAGGCACACATCCATCTTTTCCCCCCTGCCGGGTCTCCTCCCCCGTCTTCACGAGCTCTGCGGCTCCTTAATGGACTCCTTTCTCCGTCGGATATCTGGGAGGGGCGGCCTATAGAGGGGGAAGGCGAAAGACCCCTTCGGCGTTCTCCAGTATGGTATCTGCAAAGCCGTGGGCCCGCTTAATCCTCACGTCCCTGTCCAGGGGGTTCTTCGTCCTGCATATCCGGATGTACTCCCTCGGGGTCACGCTGTGAGTCACCCAGGGCAGATGGGGCCATCCGTCGATGGGGATGGGAAAGTCGGAACCGTGAAGGAGACACTCAGGGGGAAAGGTCTCAAGTACCTCCGGTATCAAGGGGACCCTGGTTGAGAGGAAGAGGGCGGAGATATCCGCCAGCAGTCGCACTTCTCCACCTCCATTCGCATCCTTCATCAAGGCGTAGAACTCCTTCATCTCGTCCTTCTCAAAGAGTGGGAAGACAGGGGCGGCACAGTGGGCAGCGATGACCCTGACCCCGTACTCGAGGGGTTTCCGAAGGAATCTTGAAGTCGTCTAACTCCCTCCGACGGATCCCCTCCGGGAAGGAGTATTCGGGTCCCACATGGCAGAGGAGGGGCATGTGGTGCGCTGTAAGGGCCCTGTAGAACTCCCTGTGACGCTCATCCCTGAGGTCTATGTGCTGCACTGAGGGTATCCATTTGATGAGGACGGCCTCCGTCTGGGTGAGGACGTACTCCAGCTCCGCCTCCCAATCCCTCCTGTTCGGACTCACCGAGGCATCCAAAAAGAACCTCTTTCTCCTCTTTTTGGGATCGGATTCCCCCTCAGCCGTTCGTTCAGCTCCCTTACCTTGCGATCCAAGAAGCGGTTGGAGATCCAGAGGTCGGTCCTCTTCTCGTCCAACTCCCCCGTCTCAGGGCTGTAGAGGGCATCGAGGGCGAGCAAGACCACGCCCTCTATCTCCTCCGAGGAGGTAACGAACCTGTATATCAACTCGAAGTACTCATCGGTGGATATCTTTCCATCTCGATCGAGGTCTGCCTCCATTCGCTTGAGGTCCTCCTCGATCACGTTGTAGAGGATCCTCGTGAACCAGTGCTGGTTATCCTTTACGTTGAAGTAGACGTCCTGGTCGATGGCGCTCAAGTCGGTGCCGTTTCCGAGGACGTGAAGATGTACATCCTCCTTCATGGCACCCCTTTTTCACATATCCTGAAATGTCTGTCAATGATGCTAACACACTGGAAGGGCCCCAAGGTCGTTTGAGGGGAATACGTGCCGCTTCCTGGCTTGACAAATAGAACCACCTATGATAGTTAGAAATATCTAATTCTGGAGGGGCACCGATGGAAGCTGGACTCACGGCCACGATGGAGGATTACCTGGAGGCCATCCTCTCCCTCAAAAGGGAGAAGAAGGTCGTGAGGGTAAAGGACATCGCCCGTGCCCTCGGGGTACGGCTCCCCACGGTCACCAGCATGCTTCAATCCCTTCGGGAGCGGGGATTGGTGGAACATGAGAAATACGAGCACGTGGACCTGAGCCCAAAAGGCGAAGAGCTGGCGGAGGAGATATCCCGCCGTCATCGAATCCTGAAAGGTTTCCTTGAAGAGGTGTTGGGCGTCGATGGGGAGAAGGCTGAGGAGGACGCGTGCCGGATAGAGCACGCCATAAGCCCTGAGACCTTGGAGAGGCTGGTAAGGTTCACGGAGTTCGTATTCCTGTGCCCTCGAAGTGGGCGAGAGTGGCTCGAGCAATTTCAACGATTCTATAAAGAGGGAATACCCCATGAGGAGTGCGCCACCCATATAAGGGCCTTCATA
>QMLK01000220.1 GCA_003646705.1 Deltaproteobacteria bacterium
GGAGGAGGACCTGCACAGGATCTTCGACCCCTTCTTCACCACCAAGGAGAAGGGCACTGGGCTGGGGCTCTCAGTGGTCTACGGCATCATCAACTCCCACCAGGGAAAGATAGAGGTGAGGAGTGCACCGAAGGACGGTACTACCATAACCATCACATTGCCCTTGAAGGTCGAGCCAGAGGAGCAACCTTCGTGACGGAGGGGAATGGGATGAAGAAGGGGATCAACATCTTGGTGGTGGACGACGAAGAGATAGTGCGCAGCTCTCTGGTGGACTGGCTGAAAGAGGACGGCTATTACGCGGAGGCAGCGGCGGACGCCTTTGAGGCCCTCGAGAAGTTGAAGGAGCGCCCCTGGGACATCGCCCTTGTGGACCTCAAGATGCCCAAGATGGACGGCCTGGAATTGATGGAGAAGATGAAGGAGGCCAAGCCAGACATCCAGGTGATCATCATAACGGCCTATGCCACCGTGCACACAGCGGTACAGGCCATGAAAAAGGGGGCCTATGACTACCTTGTGAAGCCCTTCAACCCCGAGGAGATCTCGCTGCTCATAGAGCGCCTGATAGAGAGCCAGGAGTTGGTGAGGGAGATCTCCTTCTTGAGGAAGGAGCTCGCCAAGCAGTATCAGTTCCACGACCTGGTGAGCAAGAGCCCCAAGATGCAGCAGATCTTCGATTTCGCCCGGACGGTGGCCAAGAGCAACTCCAACATACTGATCCTCGGCGAGAGCGGAACCGGCAAGGAGCTGCTGGCAAGGGCCATACACAACGAGAGCCTCCGGGCAAAGGGCCCCTTCGTGGCGGTATCGTGTGTGGCGCTGCCCGAGACGCTCCTGGAGAGCGAACTCTTCGGCCACGAAAAGGGGGCCTTCACCGACGCCATAACCCAGAAGAAGGGGAAGTTCGAATTGGCCCACGGTGGAACCCTCTTCCTGGACGAGATAGGCGACATCAGCCCCAAGCTGCAACTGGCGCTGCTCAGGGTGCTACAGGAGAGGGAGTTCACCAGGGTGGGCGGAACCAAGCCCATAAGGGTCGACGTGCGCATCATCGCCGCCACCAACCGCGACTTGAAGAAGGCGGTGGATGAGGGGAGGTTCCGGGACGACCTCTACTACCGCCTCAACGTCATCACCATCCAGATACCCCCTTTGAGGGAACGGAAGGAGGACATTCCGCTGCTGGTCCATCGCTTCATCGAGAAGTTCAACATCGAGCTGGGGAAGCGCGTGGAGAGGATCTCAGAGGAGGCCCTGAAGCTGCTGATGCAATACGACTGGCCCGGGAACGTAAGGGAGCTGGAGAACGTCATCGAGAGGGCGATGGTCATAACTAAGGGGAACCTCATAAAGCCGGAGGACGTGCAGATACCCGCCCCCGCGGAGGGAAGACCTCCGGAGGTGCAGGAGGACAAATCCCTCCGGGCGGTCGAACGGGCCCACATCCTCAGGGTCCTCAACGAGAACAACTGGAACATACAACGCTCTGCCCAGATCTTGGGCATAGATCGAGTCACCCTCTACAACAAGATAAAGAAGTACGGCCTAAAGAGGCCCTCATAGTCGGGCCCCCTCGAGGACCTCAAGCGCTCGTGGCGCTGAAGCACAATCTCAGGGCCAGGGAAAGAAGTTCAAGGGATCTGCATCGGGACAAGGAGGGAAATTTCGAGGCGGGAAAGACCAAGGGCGGAGGAGGAACAACAGATGTCATTTCCACCGGATACCACAAGGCCCATCGAAAGGGCAGCAAGGGATCTGGTCAACTCCAGCTATGCCATCGCCCTTACCGGGGCCGGCATCTCAACCGAATCTGGCATACCGGACTTCCGCGGCCCGTCGGGGATCTGGACGAAGGACCCCGAGGCCGAGAGGAGGGCCTTCGAGACGTACAGGAAGTTCCTGAGTGATCCAAGGGCGTACTGGGAGGAAAGGCTCAGGTCGCCTTCCCTGCTTGGCGATTTGAGCCAGGTGGAGCCCAACCCCGGTCACTACGCCTTGGCCGAACTGGAAAGGATGGGCATACTGAAGTGTATCATCACCCAGAACGTAGACGATCTGCACAGGAGGGCCGGAAGTAAGAGGGTCCTGGAGTACCACGGGAATGCCTTCAGGTTGAGGTGCGTTTCGTGCAACGCCAGATATGAGCGAGAGGAGTACGACCTGCAGAGGCTAAAGGACGAAGGGAAGCTGCCCCCGCTCTGCAAGAGATGCGGAGGGGTAGTCAAATCTGACGTGGTCCATTTCGAGGAGCCGATTCCCACCGACGTTGCCCGCCAGAGCTTAAAGGAGGCCTGGAGGTGCGATGTGATGTTGATCTGCGGGACCTCGGCGGTTGTCTACCCCTTTGCCAATCTGCCGAGGATAGCGAGGCAGAGAAGGGTTGAAAAGGAGAGCAGGACCGAATCCGGCCTATACGTGGTCGAACAGGTCCCGGCCACCACGATAATCGAGGTGAACGCTGAGCCGACGCCTTTAACCCGTGAGAAGGTCTCCGACTACCTGATTCAGGGAAAGACGGGGGAGATCCTGCCGGCCATAGTGGAAGAGGTGAAAAGGCTGACGAGGTCTTGAAGACCATAGACGGTCACTAAACTTTACGGTTTATCGAGCGCTGGCTCTCTGGAAGGGTCTGAGGAGATCGCAAAACGAGAAAAGGAGGTGAAGGATGTCTTTAGTGGTGACGGTCTTTGTGCCCTCGGGGATAGTGATGGCCGCCGATAGTCGGGTGAGCATCGTCACTCAGGAGAAAAAGGAGGCGGACGGCTCCACGGTCATCGTGGAGAACGCCGTGGTATTGTCGGACAATGCCAACAAGGTAGGTGCTCTCACAAAGGTGAGGGTGGGGGTCGCAACCTTTGGGGCTTCGATAGTGAACAACGTCCCCATCGGACA
>QMLK01000221.1 GCA_003646705.1 Deltaproteobacteria bacterium
CCCTGGAAGGCCTCGATCAAACGGTCGATGACCTCTGGGGGGATGAAGGGCTGGTCGGCAAGGGCGACCAAGATGCCCTCGGCCCTGGGGTCGAGGGCATCGAGTCCGACCCTCAAGGAGGAGGCCATCCCCTCTTTGTAGCGGGGGTTTACGGCCACCCTCACCCCCTTTGCCTCGACCCTTGGTCGGATCTCCTCGGCCCCGAAGCCGAGGACTACGATCACCTCCTGGAGCCGGGACCGCAGCAAGTTCTCAAGGACCACCTCTATGAGGGTGCTCCCGCCCAAGGGGAGGAGTTGCTTCAGGCGGCCCATCCTCTGGGACTCGCCCGCTGCCAGGAGCAGGGCCGAGACGAAATCCCGGGCCTTCACCTCAGGTCGTAACCCGTGAGGCCCCTTCGCGGACCCGTGGATCCACCTGCCCCTCGTATTTCTTGAAGTTCTCGATGAACTTAGCCGCCAGCTCCCTCTTGGTCCGGTCGTGGGCCTCGGGGTCCTTCCAGGTCCTCTGGGGGTCGAGGACCTCGGGAGGCACGTCGGGGCACGTCTCAGGTACCAGGAAGCCGAAGACCTCGTCTTCCTTGTAGGGGACCTCGTCCAACTCCCCTCGGAGGATCGCCCGGACGATCCTCCGGGTCCAACTGATGGGGAAGCGGTGGCCTTCGCCGTAGGGCCCTCCGGTCAGGCCCGTGTTGACGAGCCAGACCTTTGCCCCGTAGCGCTCTATCCTCTCCCCGAGGAGCCTGGTGTAGACTGCGGGCGAGTGGACCATGAAGGGGGCCCCGAAGCAGGCTGAAAAGGTCGCCTGGGGTTCCTTCACCCCCATCTCGGTCCCTGCCACCTTGGCGGTGTAGCCTGAGATGAAGTGGAACATCGCCCCCTCTACGCTCAGCCTCGCCACCGGTGGCAGGACCCCGAAGGCGTCGTAGGTCAGGAAGAGGATGTTCTTCGGGTGGTCCCCTATCCCCTCCCTCACCACCCTTGGCAGGTGGGTGATGGGGAAGGAGGCCCTGGTGTTCTCGGTGAGGGAGTCGTCGTCCAAGTCGAGCCTCCGCGTCTCGGAGTCTATGGTCACGTTCTCCAGGATGGTGCCGAAGCGGCGGGTACATTCGTAGATCTCCGGTTCGTCCTCCCGGGAGAGGCGAATCACCTTGGCGTAGCAGCCTCCCTCCAGGTTGAAGATCCCCTCCTCGGACCAACCGTGCTCGTCGTCCCCGATCAGGTACCGTTCGGGGTCCGTGGACAGCGTGGTCTTCCCAGTGCCCGAAAGGCCGAAGAACAGGGCCACGTCTCCCCCTTCCCCGACGTTGGCCGAGCAATGCATGGAGAGGACCCCTTCGGTGGGCAGGAAGTAGTTCATCATGGTGAAGATGGCCTTCTTGATCTCCCCGGCGTAGGAGGTGCCGCCGATCAGGACCAGCCGCTCCTTCAGGTTTAGGATGATGAAGGTCTCAGAGTTGGTCCCGTCGACCTCCGGGATGGCGTTGAAGCGCGGCACGCAGATCAGCGTGAACTCAGGGGTGAAGGTCTTGAGCACCTGCCGGTCCAACTCCCGGATGAACATGTTGCGTGCGAAGAGGCTCTGCCAGGCGTTCTCGGTGATCACCCTGACGGCCCTCCTCCAGCGGGGGTGGGCACCGGAGTAGCACTCCTGGACGAAGACCTCCCGCGACTGCAGGTAGGCGGTCAGGCGCGAATAGAGGACCTGGAACTTCTCAGGCTCCATGGCCTGGTTCTCCTCGCCCCAGTAGATCTGGTCCTCGGTGCTCTCCTCCCGCACCAGGAACTTATCCCTGGGGGAGCGGCCGGTGTGTTGGCCAGTGCGGACCACCAGGGGGCCCAGGTGGGCCAGCATCCCCTCCCTCCTCCTTATGGCCTCCTCGTACAGCGCGGGGGTGGGCAGGTGCCAGTAGATCCTGGCCACGTTCCTTATGCCGTGGACCTCAAGGCCACTGCGTTCGGTCTTTTCCATGGCGGGCCTCCTTTTTACTTAATCGTCAACTCCTGAGGGAGACTAAAACAGAATATTGGACTGAGATCAAGGCTTTCATCCCCTCTTTCGCAGCAGGGCGGCGAAGAAGCCGTCGGTGCCGTGTCGATGGGGGAGGGTGAGGAGGAAACCCTCTGGGCTGAAGAGGCCTTCAAGCCCCGGGAACTCCTCCCTTGGGTCGAGGAGCTCAAACCCCCCATCCCTCAGGAACTCCTCGATCACCCCTTCGTTCTCCTCGAGGGTCAAAGTGCAGGTGCTGTAGAGCAGCAGCCCCTCCCCCTTCAGCATCCTGGCTCCCTCCCTCAGGATCTGGAGCTGGATGCGGCTCAGCCGCTCCGGGTCCTCTGGTCTGACCCTCCACTTGGCGTCTGGATGGCGCCTCAGGACGCCCAGCCCCGTGCAGGGCACATCGGCCAGCACCCGGTCAAAACTCCCCGGGCGAAAGGGCAGAGGACCCGTGGCATCGGCCCTCCTGGGGCGAACGATCCGCAGGCCCAGCCGCAGGCAGTTCTCCTTGAGCAGCTTGAGCTTCCGCGGGCTCACGTCCACAGCTACGATCTCCCCCTCGTCCCCCATGAGCTCGGCCATGTGGGTGGTCTTGCCGCCCGGGGCTGCGCAGAGGTCCAGGACCCTCTGCCCGGGCTTGGGTCCGAGGAGCCAGGAGATCAGCTGGGCTGCCTCGTCCTGGACCTGGAAGAGGCCCTCCCGGAAGGCCTCGCCCTCGGTGAGGCCTTCCGCCTTGCCCAAGATCAACCCCCAAGGGGAATAAGGGGTAGCTCGGGGTTCCATCCCCTCGGCCTCAAGCCTCCTGAGGAGCCCCTCTCGGTCGATCTTCAAGGTGTTGGTCCTGACGGTGAGGGGAGGGACGGCGTTGTTGGCCCGGCAGAGGGCCTCGGCCTCCTC
>QMLK01000222.1 GCA_003646705.1 Deltaproteobacteria bacterium
CTGACCAAAGGCTGCGGTGTCAGCAGCCACGGTAAAGTCACAGGCTTGCCCGATCTCTTGCCCTCCCGCTATCCTCATGCCATTGCATCGGCAGATGACAGGTTTTCGAGCCTTAAGAATGGCGTCTATCATCCCTGAGAACAGATCCATATATTGGACATACTCGAGGGGCCTGAGTGTGTAATATTCCGCGTACTCCTTGGTATTTCCCCCTGTGCAAAAGGCCCTATCCCCCACAGCCGTAAAGATGATGGCCACCACCTCCCTGTCCATGGAAGCCCTGTGCATCCCTGCGATGACACCTTTTATCATCTGAGTGGTGTAGGAATTGTACTGCGCAGGGTTGTTCAGGGTGATCCAGGCCGTGTAGAGTCCTTCAACTTCCTCTCCTGTTTCAGGATTGATCAGTGGCTTCTTTTCATACATGGTACAGGGGGGTTCCGTCCCAAAGTGTTCATCTCCAAACAACTGATGGCTCTTTTCCTCATTATCCCTTATGAACCAATCAAGCAGCATCTTGCACCTCCTTCTTAAAGGGGTTTTTTTTAAAAATCCGGTACCAATACAATCCTCCGCGCCGGCGAACCCGCCTTGTGGACCTCCTCGAAGACCTCCGCGATCTGGCTCATGGGCCTGGTCTCCACGAAGGGCTCGATCTGTATCTTGCCCTTGAGCACCATGTTGAGCACGATGGGGTAGTACTCCGGCAGGCAGCCCCATGTCCCAATGATCTCCGCGTCGAAGGCCATGAGTCGCGAGATGCTGTACTCGTTCTTGGCCAGGCCGAAGCCGACCACGATGAGCTTCCCGATGAAGCTCAACAGCTCCAGGGCCATGTCCTGGCCGGGCCTGGTCCCGGTGACCTCGAAGATCTTCCACCCGTAGGTGGGCAGGCTATTCTCCTTGCAGATCTTCCGGAACTCGTTTCTGATGTCCCGTGGGCCCTTGTCGGTGGAGTTGATGACGAAGTCGGCGCCGTACTGAAGGGCCCTCTTCAACTTCTCGGGGTTCCGGGCAATCCCTATCACCACGTCCGCCCCCAAGGCCTTGGCCATCTGGGTCATGTAGACGCCGACCCCGCCGGTGCAACCGATGACGATGACGTTGTCCCCGGGCTGAAGGTCGGCGCGCTTGGCCGCCTGAAAGGGTGTGGTCACGGCGTCTGCTACCACCGCCAGGTGTTCAAGGGGCATATCCCCGCGGTTTTTCACCTCGCAGAGGTCGATGGAGGGCACCGGGATGTGGCTGGAGAAGCCCCCGTAGATGCCCAGGCTGTTTCCGGGCATCTTCTGGTTTAGGCAGCGGTTGCCGCGGCCGATCTTGCAGATGTGGCACTCGCGACAGGGCATCACGGCAGGCACTATCACCTCTTTTCCGACCCACTTCTCATCGCCCGCTACCACCACGCCGCTGATCTCATGTCCCAGGGTCAAGGGGGGCTTGGTGACCGTGGGCACCCCGTCGAAGAAGTAACCCAGGTCGGTGTGGCAGACCCCACAACCCTTGACCTCCACCAAGACCTCCCCCGGCCCGAGCTCTGGCACCGGGATGGAGGTCCGCTCGAGCTTTCCCTCGATCACATTGCCCTGTTCGTCCTTACCCCAGGGCCTCACCATTTGCCACGTCTCGATCTTCTCTGGTACCCCAGACATCCTCTCCCCTCCTCTCAGTGTTTTTTGGCCTTAAGTCATGCCGTAGCCCCCATCCACAGACAGCAGCTGCCCCGTTATGTAGCGGGAGTCCTCCGAGGCGAAGAAGACGAAGGCCGCGGCCACCTCCTCAGGTGTGGCGAAACGCTTGAGCAGGATCCTCCCCATGTAGATCTCGGCCAACTTGGGGTCGGTGCGGATCTTCTCGGTCATGTCGGTCTCGACTATCCCGAGGGATATGCAGTTCACCCTTATGCCGTAGCGGGCCAGCTCCCTGGCGGCGGATTTGGTCAAGGCGATCACTCCGCCCTTGGCAGCGCTGTAGTTTATCTGGCCGACGGTCCCCACTATTCCGGCCACCGAGGTCACGTTGATGATAGAGCCCGACTTCTGCTCCATCATGTATTTGGAGGCCGCCTTTATGCAAAGCCAGGGGGCCTTGAGGTGGATGCCCAATACGGCATCCCACTGTTCCTCGGTCATCTTGTGGAGCATCGCCGGTCGCGTGAAGCCAGCGTTGTTCACCAACACGTCTATCCGACCGAAGTTCTCAACAGCGGCCCCTACCACCCTCTCGGCCCCCTCGGTAGTGGCCACGTCGGCCCCTACGGCTACCGCCCTGCGGCCGAGGCCCTCTATCTCCTTCACCACCTCCTCTGCCGCTTGGGGCCTGGTGGCGTAGTTGACCACCACATCGGCCCCCTCTTGGGCGAAAGCGATCGATATAGCCCTGCCCACCCCACGGCTTCCACCGGTGACTACTGCTACCTTCCCCTCGAGCTTCATCCTTACTCGATCACCATCAGTACAGTGTCGGAGGTCACTTCGTCGCCCGGCTTGACGTTGATCTCCCTCACCGTACCGGAGATGGGGGCCACCACCGGCATCTCCATCTTCATGGCCTCTATAGTGGCCACCTGGTCGTTCTCCTTGACCTGGTCGCCCACCTTCACCAGTACCTTCGTTACCTTCCCTACCATTGGCACTGTTACGTCCATGAACCCGTCCTCCTTATTCTTATTGCTGCTTCTTCTCTATGAAATGCCTGGCGATGATTACCTTTTGGATGTTGGAGGTCCCCTCCACGCTCTGGTAGCTCTTGGCGTCCCTGTAATACCTCTCTATGGGGTACTCGGTGGAGAAGCCGTAGGAGGCGTAGATCTTCATCGCCTCGTTGGCGGCGAAGACAGCGGCCTCGGCCGTATAGTACTTGGCGGTGGAGACCGC
>QMLK01000223.1 GCA_003646705.1 Deltaproteobacteria bacterium
CCTGCTCAGTTCTCTCGTCTCCGCCTCTTGCCCTCCCGGCTGTCGTAGTGGTTCCCGTCCCGCTCCCACATCCCCCGCTCCAGTTCCACGCTGCCCACGCTGGTCTTGCTTCTCGGCACCTCCACGAGCCACACCAGGTAGGTCCTTATCACCCCGTACTCGGCAGAGGCGGGCGGCAGCTTCTCCAGGCGGCTGAGCTCGCGCTCGGCCTCCTTGCGCACGTACTCCGGTAGGTTGGCCGCGGAGATCTTCTCCCTGAACTCCTTGATCTCTACCTGGACCTCGTCCTCTTCGCCCAGTTCCCTCTTTATGGCCTTTAGCTGTTCCCTCAGGAAGTACTCCCGTTGGCTCTTGGAGAGCTCCTCCTGGACCTGGGACTGGATCTTGGCCCCGAGCTCCAGCAGCCCTATCTCCCGCTGCAGGATGGCCGAGATCCTCTTCAGTTTCTCCTCGGCCCCTTCGATCTCGAGGATCTCCTGCCGCTCCTCCGGCTTCATCCTGACCATGGTGGCGATGAAGTAGACCAGGCGGATGGGCTCCTCTATGCTCATGGCCGCGGCCTGAAGTTCGTCGGGGATGTAAGGGGTGAGGCTGATCATCCTCTGATAGAGGCCCACCACGGCCCTCATCAGGGCCTCCACCCGCTCGTCCTTCTCCTCGGGCTCCTCGACCACCTCGACCTCCCCCTTGAGGAAGGGCTCCCTCTCCTGGATCGCCTTCAGCCTCAGCTTGGCCATCCCCTGGACCATCAGCCGCATCGAGCCGTCGGGGAACTTGAGCATGCGGTGGATGAAGACGGCCGAGCCCGTCTCGTAGGGGACCTCCTTCTCCTTGTCCTTGAGCATGAAGGCCCCGACGATCCTGCCTTCGGCCATGGCGGCGTCCACCGCCTTGATCAACTTGGGCGCCCTCAGGATGAGGGGGACGACGGTCCAGGGATAGATGACCGTGTCCTCCATCCCCAGAAGGGGGAGGACCTGGGGGATTGGGGGTAGCTGTCCCGGGCCCTCGGTGGGAAGGGGAGGCGGCTGGGTGTGCCCTTGTTCCTCTCTCTTCTCCTCAGTCACCGCCTTCCTCCCGCTCCACCGTCACCTTGACCTCCTTAGGGGGGGGCTTGTGGAGGGTGATGGTCAGGATGCCGTTCTTGTAGACCGCCCTCACGTCCTCGGAGGACGCCTTCCAGGGGAGGCGGAAGCTTCGGGAGAACTCACCGTAGGTGATCTCGGCCTGGTGGAACCTGCGTCCTGGGCCCTCGTACTCGTCCCGCTTCACCCCCGAGACGGTGAGCAGGTCCTCCGAAAGGGTGATCTGGACCTCGTCCTCTCGGGCCCCTGGGATCTCGAGCCTTATGACCATGGCCCTCTCGGTCTCGAAGATGTCCGCCGGCGGTTGCCACCCCCGAAGGGTCAAGGACCTGCGCGCCTCCAGGAACAGGTCGTAGAAGTGGCGCTCGGCCTCTATGTGAAACCTCCTTATGGCCTCAAGGATCTCGTCCCTGTCGAACATGGCCCCTCCTTCCGACCTGATGATAGATCAAAGCCCCTGGGATTGCAATTTCTAGCCCTCGGTCCCCAATGCCGATATCCGAGATTTCTACCTCGGATGAGCACTCCTGAGGCTTGTCCTTCGATGCTGAGACGGCTAATCTTTGCTCGATGGGGAGGAAAAGATGGTGGGTGCTGGAACGGATCGGGGGCAAGAGGTTTCCCTATAGGCTCAAGATCCTGGAGGAGGATAGGGTCCTGCTTGCCCTGAAGGTCCAGGCAGTATGGCCTGGTGCCGGCACGCAGGTCTTCTGTCTGAGGGATAGCGGCCAGGGGCGGGGTGGCGAAGAGCTCGAGAGGGTGCCCGTGGTTTCATTGCGACGCTACGGCAAGAGGCTCGCGGTAGTCCTCGACAGAAGGGTCAATAAGCGATGCGATTTTCTCTTCTTGAAGAAGCCCTACAAGACGAAAGAGGGAGAGTACGAGCAGATCTTCTGGCGCACTCATCAATCTCTCAGGACCAGCAGGAAGAGGTTCGTTACAGGTCCCTGGAAGGGCCCGCCGTTGACGATTTACGTGGACATCGATGAGAAATATCCATGGCGCTTCCCCGGGTGTCGTGTTGAGAGGACACATCTGCCGGTGGGGGATTACGCCCTGGCCGGCGGGAAAGGTCTGCTGGCGGTGGTGGAAAGAAAGACCTTCGATAACCTGCTGGCGGAGTTGGGGCGATGGGATGCCTTCCATCAAGTCCTGGGCGAGTTGGAGGTCTATCCGCAAAATGCCTTAGTGATCGAGTCCAGTTACGGCGATTTCTTGGATCCAAAGAGGCTCCATCATTACACCCCTTCCTTTGTGGCACGGGCATTGGCCGAGATCTCCGCCATGCACCCCAGGTTGAAGGTCGTCTTCGCCCATAGCCGAAAGGGGGCAAATGAATGGTGTCGGCGGTTTTTCGAGGCCGTCGCTCTTCAATCAACCGAGTCCATCCCCGTGCAGGGGGTCGATCTCGAGGAGACCGTTGTCCCTAAAAGTAGGGATTCAGACCTCATCTTCGCCCTCATGGAGCAGTTTCCCCGTTTGCCCCCTTCCTTTACCCTTGGAGAGCTCCGCGAGGCCTTTCCTCATGTGCCTATAGAGGCTATCAGGCGATTCCTGGGGAGGATGAAGGCGGCGGGCAAGGTCCGTTGTTCGGGCAGAGGGCCCAAGGCACGCTGGATGAAGATTCAACAAGATTGAACCCTTCGCTGAGGAGGATCGGCCCTTAGGGAAGCACGGGCTCGATCACCTTGAAAGGGAGCTCAAGGGTCCGCTTCACCACCCCAAGCAGCCCCTTGCCGATGGCCGAGGGGGGCAGGGGGGTTACCTTAGGGTCCTGGAG
>QMLK01000224.1 GCA_003646705.1 Deltaproteobacteria bacterium
CCACTGGGGGAGCGAGGAGGAGAAGGACCTGGTCGCCGGCTGGATCGCCCAGTTCAACGAGGAGTTCCCCAACATCAAGGTGGAGCAGATCCACGTGCCCAAGAACTACTGGGACAAGGTGGCCGCCATGTTCGCCGCCGGCACCCCGCCTGACCTGATGTACATGGGCTACCCGGAGATGGTGCTCTATGCCTCGGAAGGGACGCTCCTGCCCCTGGACGACTACATAGCCAAGGACCCCGAGATAAGCACGGACATGTTCTTCCCCTCTCTGATCAAGGCTTTCACCTACGAGGGGAAGCTCTACGGGATCCCCAAAGACTGGAACACCCAGGTGCTCTATTACAACAAGACCCTCTTCGACAAGGCCGGACTGTCCTACCCCGATGATACCTGGACCTGGGACAACGTCGTTGAGGCGGCCAAGAAGCTGACCGCCGACACCGACGGCGACGGGGCGACCGACCAGTGGGGCTTCGTCACCGACGTGGGGATGAACCGCATCGGGGCCTGGATCTACGGCAACGGTGGCAGCATCCTCAGCGAGGACAAGACCAAGTGCACCCTCACCGACCCGGCCTCGGTGCAAGCGTTGAAGTTCCTCACCGGACTGATGTTCGAGCACAAGGTGGCGCCCAGCAAGAAGGAGCTAGGGGAGCTCTCGGCCAAGGAGACCTTCGCCAGCGGCAAGGGAGCCATGTACGTCTGCGGCGGCTGGCGGGTGCTGGGCTTCAGGGAGATCAAGGACTTCGAGTGGGACATCGCGCCCATTCCCAAGAGCCCCCACTCCGGCAAGCGGGGCACAGTGGTGGACACCGTCTCCTGGTCCATCGCCAAGGCTTCCAAGTACCCCGAGGCCGCCTGGGAGCTGGTAAAGTTCTTCACCGGGGAGGCGGGCCAGGTGCGCATGGCCAAGGGAGGCACGGCGACGCCCTCGATGATCAAGTACGCCCGCACCAAGGACTTTCTCGATCCCACCAAGCCGCCCGCGCACCGATCGGTGTTGATTGACTACACCGAGGAGGAGATCTACTACTACCCGGTGATCCCCAAGATGGGCGAGCTGTGGTCGGCCTGGGGCCAGGAACTGAGCGAGATGTGGCTGGGCCAGAAGTCGGTCGAGGACAGCGTCAAGGCCTTCTGCGAGCGCATCGAGCCCGCTCTGCCCAAGTAGGCCGTGTTGGGGCTTTGTTCACTTGAGAAGGGCACATGTTTGCTCCACATGTGCCCTTCGTTTATAATTAGGACACTACCCATTTATCGGGTAGCACTACAGAACACCGTGGCCCAAAGGCCCGGTGGAACTCTGTCCCAGAAAAAGGGGAAAAATAGGAGAGGTTTCGTTGGGCGGCGGCTCTGCCGCCACCCAACAAAACACTCTTTTCCCCCTTTTCGCCCACAAAGTGGTGCAACATCACCTTCCACGGTTACCTGTGGAGCTGCCGAATTATCATATCAGGAGAGAAATCACCATGAAGCTCAGACGTCACAGAGGAAATCCCGTTCTGGAACCCAAAGGAGATACGTGGGAATCCATCGCTGTCTTCAATCCCGCTGTCGCCTGCATTGATGGCCAAATCCACCTGCTCTACCGGGCTGTGGGCGAGTACGTCGAGTACATTTCCAGGCTGGGTCACGCCGTTTTCGACGAGAACCTCAACCTGGTGGAGCGATTCGACGAGCCCTGCTTCACGCCCGAACTGGAGCTATGGGAGATGTCGGTGGAGGATGCCCGGCTTACATCCCTCGAGGGCCGGCTGTACATGACCTACGTCATCACGCCCACGCCATGCCCTCCCTACGCCGTTCGCAGGCGCCTCGGCATCCCCCTCCGGCCCCAGGCGCGCACCCGTATCTCCCTGGCCGAGGTCACCTACGAGTCTGAGCGCATGGGTTTTCAGAGACTGGGCATCATCACTCCCTACGGATCCAATCAGCGGGATACCGTTCTCTTCCCGGAGAAGATCGGCGGCCAGTACGCTGCGCTCCATCGTCCCAGCGCCTGGGTCGGTCTTGGCTACCTCACCGATACCCCCGCCATCTGGTTCGCCTACCTCGACGATCTGCCGGGCAGGATGCGCGGCCACAGATTGGTGATGAAGTCGGAGCAGCCCTGGGAGGCGAGGAAGATAGGGGCCGGGCCGCCGCCGGTGAAGACAGACAAAGGGTGGCTGTTGATCTACCACGGAGTGGACGAGGACCGGGTGTACCGGGCCGGGGCGGCGCTTTTGGATTTGGAGGAGCCATGGAAGGTCATCGCCCGCACGCCGGAGCCCATCCTGGAGCCGGAGGAGGAGTACGAGCTGGTCGGCGACGTCCCCCACGTCGTCTTCCCGGAGGGGGCCGTCGTCATCGGCGACCAACTCCTGGTCTTCTACGGCGCGGCGGATAAAGTCTGCTGCGTCGCCACAACGCCTCTAGAGGAGTTTATCGAGCACTTGCTGGCGATGTAATCCCCTTCGTTTCTAAGCAAGCACCACTTCATAGGCGTATCCAACACGGCGCAGGTGATAGGGAGGGGGAATGACTTCTCCACGACGCAAACGCTCAAACCATTCCCTGGTCTTCAGGTCATAGATGCGCTCGCCACAGCGGGTGCAGACGCCAGCTTCAACCTGAAGGAAAGGAAAAAATGTCGAACATCGTCATCGTTGTCCCCACCTACTGGACCTGGGGTGGTGAGCGAGCCGATGGACCTGTTGAGGCCATCTACGACCATCCTACCCCGCTGGACGGACCGAGCACCTTGCCCCGCCTGCTGGACAGCCTGGTGAAGCTGGAGGGGCCGCCCTTCGGCGTGCTGGTGCTGACCGCCGCCGTCCATCCCGACCTGGAGGAGGCAGCCGCTCAGCAGGTGGAGG
>QMLK01000225.1 GCA_003646705.1 Deltaproteobacteria bacterium
CCCCACCACCTCCATCAGGTAGGGGCCTACCCATAGCCCCTGGATGGCCACGAAGATTCCGTAGCGCAGAAAGGTGCTCAGGGAGATGATCCAGTACTCCCTCCGGCCGAGCAGCGTCCTGGCCATCTCGCCGATGGAGGGGGCCATCTCCTCCTGTCGTCTTACGCCGTAAGGGCCCTCGCGCACCAGCGCGTAAAAGAGGATGGCCAGGAGGGCGGTGAAGCCCCCGATGGTGGCGAAGGACCACCGCCATCCAAAGGCCTCCACCAGCAGGGCCAAGGGGGTTGCTGCCACCATATTCCCGACGGTCCCGAGGGCGATGATCAGCCCGGACAGCGTGGCGAACTCCCTCGGTGAGAACCAGGTGGTGAAGAGCTTCATGGAGCCCATGAGGTTGGCCGCCATCCCAGCACCGAGCAGCACCCGCCCCAAGGCCGCTCCCTCCAACGCCCTGGCCGAGGCGAAGATCCAGGCCCCCACGGAGCCAACGATGGTCAGGGCCGCCATGCTGCGGCGTGCCCCTATCCTGTCCAGGCATGGCCCCAGGGGCAGTTGCACCAGGGCGAAGGTGTAGAAGAAGAGGGCTGTAAGGAGTCCCAAGGACTCAGGGGAGAGGCCCAGATCGCGCTGAAGCTGAGGGGCGATGATGGCGTTGGAGACCCTGTAGAACTGCGAACAGATGAACAGCACTGCGCAGAGGCAGAATACGACCCATCGCCTAAGAGGAGGGCTACCCCTTCCCTCGAGAAGATCCTCTGCCACCCCTTTCCCCCAGCTCAGCGCCGGCACGAAGGTCCTACCTCGGCGACCAGAGCACCATCCTGGGTTTCCTGCCCAGCTCCTTTGAAAGCTCCTCCAGGGGTCCGAACTTCATGCACCCGGCCATGCAGTGGCTGACACAGGCCGGCTCAAGCCCTTTCTTGGTGCGCGGGGCGCAGAGGATGCAGAGCTCCGTGGGGAAGGGCAGGAAGGTGAGGTAGGCCCTGCCCTTGGGGAGCTCCTGGACGATCTCCAGGACCCTCATCCCGGAGGTCCCCTCCGGCCATCGGTACTCCTGCTGGCAGGCGACCTGACAGGTGTAGCAGCCCGTGCAGTATTCGTAGTCGATCAAGAGGCCGTATTGGGGTTTCTTAGGCATCTTGCGGCCCTCCTTCCGTTGCCCTGTAGATCCTGCAGAGCAGGTGCTTTATCGGGGCCCCGAGTCCGTCCTTGCCCTGGGCCCCCATGGGGATGAGCTGGTTGACGTTGTGCTCCCAGACGCCGTAAAGCTCGGGCTCCGCCCCTTTCCTCTCCGGGAACCACCACCCGTGGGTGGCCATGACCATCCAGGGCGGCACCACCGGGGTGACCTTGGCCCTGAAGCGGGCCCGGCCCATCCAGTTCTCCACCCAGACCCACTCCCCATCCGTGATGCTCCTCAACGTCATCATAACGGAGGGGCTCTACGACCGGGGCTTCCTCCAAAGGTGGACCAACGCTGCCCACCTCATAAGGGAGGACATCCTTTCACCTCTCTTCGGCCTGTTGAAGCCTGATGGCGTGAGAGAGGCATATGCCGTCGGCGCAGGCCGGCAGCAGCCCCCGGTCGATCCTCTGGTAGCAGAGGTTGCACTTGTAGGCCGTGCCTCCCTCGTCAAAGGAAATGGCCCCGTAGGGACAGGCATCCCGGCAGGCGCCACAGCCGGTACACCGTCCCGAGTCGAGGATCACCACCCCGTCGGGCCTCCTGGTGATGGCCTCCTCGGGGCAGACCTCAAGGCACGGTGGGTCATCGCAGTGCTGACAGACCCTTATGCGAAAGAGCATCTGGAGCTTACCTCCCACCGCCTTAGGGCCGTCCTCCGAGACGTGGATGAGCCTGGCCCCCTGTGGGGGGTCGTTCTCCTGCAGACATGCCACCTCACAGGCCCTGCATCCCCAGCAGGCCTCTTCGTCTACGATGAGGCGATAACGCTTCATCTCGGCCTCCTTTCTGGGTAGATCCTGCAGAGCAGGACCCTGACGCTTGTGGCCCCCATGGCGGGATTGCAATCCTCATAGGCGTTTGAGGTGAGGATGTTGACGTTGGACTCATCCCAGCCCATGCCCGGTTCCTCCCTCTCTGGGAACCACCAAGCGTGCTGGACCGCCACCACGCGGGGGTCCATCCCGCTGAAGAGCTTGGCGCGCTGGCGGACCTTCCCCCGGGGGGACTCGATCACCACCCAGTCCCCCTCCTCGATCCCCTCCTTCTTCGCGGTCTCGGGGTGGATCTCCACCACGGGCTCGGGGTGGAGTCCCCTTAGCCAGGGTATCTGGCGCCCCTCGGAGTGGAAGAGCCCGGGTATCCTGGCCCCGGAGATGAGGATGTAGGGGTACTGCGCGTGGAGCTCCGGGGTACTGTAGGGGCTCTCCGGGGGCTCGCGGTACTGGGGCAGGGGGTCGTAGCCCCACTTCTCCAAGAGCGTTGAGTACAGCTCGAACTTCCCCGTGGGGGTGGAAAAGCCCCGCTCACGGTACTTTCTGTAGCGCACCTCGGCCCGGATGTAATCCATCTGTTTGAACTCCTGCCAGGTGATCCCCAAGGGCTCCAGGATCCAGTCCAGGGCATCCTCGAACCGATCCCACCAGTGCTCGGCGAGGCCGACCCTCTTGGCCAGGTCGTTGAGCATCTCGTGATCCGAGCGACACTCCCCCACCTGGATGACCTTTCTGCGGGGCAGGATGTAGCCGTGCCGCTTCCAGTAGTCGGCTATGTAGTCCATCTCGAGCCAGGTCGCCGACGGAAGCACCACGTCGGCCAGCTCCGCCGTGGGGGTGATGAAGAAGTCCGAGACCGCCATAAAGTCCACCCTCTTCAGGGCCTCGTAGACCTCGCG
>QMLK01000226.1 GCA_003646705.1 Deltaproteobacteria bacterium
AAATTGGTGTGGCCTCGTGCTCATAGAGAACCAGAAAGGAGAGGCGAGGTTGTCCTTCAAGAAGCTAAGTTACTGATATCAAGACATATCGAGGTGTAGCATGCCGCCTGTCATCGACCTTGAGAAGTGTATCGGCTGTGGCATCTGTGAGGAATGTATGGCAGATGTCATTTACATGAAGGAAGTGGACGGCAAGAAGATCCCTTATCTTAAATACCCCGATGAATGTTGGCACTGTGGTGCCTGCCGGCAGGATTGCCCTGTCGAGGCGATCACAATCAGGTTTCCCCCTGAGATGTTGATCATTTAGGGGGGCCATAAGGGCCATGCAACGGTACTTCGTAAAGGTCGCTGAGGTCTCAAGCCCCATAGGGAGATTGGCCCAAAGGGCCAAAAGGCCTTTGATAATCGTGGATGACCTCACCCGCCCGACTCCCACCTCCCAGATACTGGAGGCCTTGATCCCTTGGCTCATGGACCGTGGGGTATTCCCGGAGGACCTGACCGTAATAGTGGCATTGGGGACCCACGCCCCCTTGGATGAACGACAACTGGAGGTGAAGTTGGGCGAGAGGGTCCTCTCCTCGTGCAGGGTAATTCAACACGACCCTCGAGCCCCGGACCTCACCCCGGTTGCCAAGCTCCCCACGGGGCGGGTGGTAAGGATAAACCCCGCCGTAGCGGAGGCCGACCTCAGGATCTCCATCGGCTCCATCCTACCCCACCCAACGGCCGGGTTCGGCGGCGGAAAGATGATCATGCCAGGGGTCGCAGACTTCGATTCCATCAAGGAGCACCACCTGACCTATATGAGGCATCCCCTTTCTACCTTGGGGAATGTAGACGGGAACAGGTTCTTCGAGGAATCCTTGAAGATCGCAGAGGCCGTGGGAATAGACCTATCGATACGCTGTCTCTACAACGGCGCCGGGGAGGTAAGCGAGATCATCGCAGGGGGCTTCGAGGAGACCATGAGGGAGGGCACAAGGTCGACCCTTGCGAGGTTGGGCCACAAGATGGGGCACAGGGTGGACATCTGCATAATCTCCCCGCTGCCCTACATCAGCGGCCCTCAGATGTTGAAGGCCCTGGCCATAGCCTCCGTCGCAACGAGACCAGGGGGAGGGATCCTCTTCGTGACGCCGTCCAAGGGCACCCTCTCTGAGGACTTCGTCCACGCCTTCTCCGAGGCGAGGGAGCGCTGTGGGGACGATCCCCTTGGGAGGATCGAGGAGTTACTGCAGAAAAAGGAGCCGATACTGCCTGACAGATCCATGGATTTCAACATGGCGATCTTCAACACCATAGAGAGGTCCCTCGACAAAAGGGTCATCTTCGCATCCCCTGAGATACCAAAGGAGAGGATAGCAGCCATGGGCTTTGAACACGCGACAAGCATAAGGGAAGGGATAGCCCGGCTCTTCGACCAATTCCCCAACGCCGAAGTCGCCATCTTTCCGTCAGGAGGTTTCGTCATCCCTGTAATCGAAGGAGGGTCTGAAAAATGATGATAGATGTCTTCAATCACATATTGCCTAAACGTTATCTTGAAGAACGTAACAGACGAGCCCTGCGTAGATTTACAGGCTTGAGATCTTCCAGGTACGCCGAAGCAGTCCCTACACTGACAAACTTGGACATACGATTCAAAATTATGGACAAATACGAGGATTACTTGCAAGTGTTGACTATAGCAGCTCCTCCCCTTGAGAACATCACAAAACCGAAGGACGCCGTGTACTTGGCCAAGATTGCAAATGATGAATTGGCAGAGTTGGTCCTCAAATATCCGGACAGATTTGTAGCTGCAATAGCCTCTTTGCCCATGAACGATGTAGACGAAGCCTTAAAAGAGATCGACCGTGCCATAAAGGAGCTGAGGCTCAGAGGGATTCAGTTATATACAGACATAAACGGGAAGCCTCTGGATTCAGCGGAGCTCTCACCCATATACGAAAAGATGGCCCAGTACGATCTGCCCATATTCATCCACCCCAGAAGGGAGGAGATCGTACCGGACTACGAAGGTGAAGAGGGGTCCAAGTACTTGATATGGACACGGCTCGGTTGGCCCCATGCTACCTCTATGGCCATGGTGCGCATCGTCTGCAGCGGCATCTTGCAAAGATTTCCCAACCTGAAGTTTGTGACCCATCATGCCGGTGGAACTGTTCCATATCTTATTACGAGGATTAAACTGTTAGATGACTTCAACGAGATGCGCATGGGTTATAGATACGATGTGGTCTTAACAAAGCCCATAGACGAATACTTAAAGATGTTTTATAATGACACCGCTGTCTACGGCAATACACCTTCGTTGATGTGTGCCTATGCCTTTTGCGGAGCGGAACATCTGCTGTTTGCCACCGATATGCCCTTCGATAGCCAAATTGGATATCGTTTGGTCAGAGAGACGATACGATCGATCAAGGATATGCAAATCTCCGAAGAGGAAAAGAAGAAGATTTTTGAAGATAATGCAAAAAACTATTGCGACTTCCCGTTTAAACCCAAAAAGCAGAAAGGGGGTCCTGTCGCCAAATGGAGATACTGAAGAGCACCTGTGGACTGTGCCAAGCGGGCTGTGGCGTCCTGATATACAAAGACGGTGATGAGATCGTCAAGATAGAGGGAGACCCTGAAAGCCCTGTAAACCGAGGGGCGCTGTGTGTCAAGGCCCTGGCCTCCTTGGATCACCTGCACCACCCCGACCGGCTCAAGTATCCGCTGAAAAGGGCGGGCGAGAGGGACAGTGGCAAGTGGCAACGTATATCGTGGGATGAGGCCTTGGATATAGTGGCCGAGGAATTCGCCAAGGCCAAGGCCAAGTATGGGCCCGAGAGCCTGGTCT
>QMLK01000227.1 GCA_003646705.1 Deltaproteobacteria bacterium
CTCGATGGCCCCGTAGGGGCATACGTCCCGGCACTTGAAACAACCTATACACCTCAGGTCCTTCACCTGGGCCACCTGGGGGTCCGATTCCAACTCGTCCTTCGAGAAGAGGGCCATCACCTTTCCCGCGGCGGCGCTCCCCTGGGCCACCGAGGCAGGGATGTCCTTGGGCCCCTGACAGCACCCTGCGAGGTAAATGCCCGAGCTCATGGTCTCCACAGGGGCGAGCTTGGGGTGAAGCTCGGTGAAGAAGCCGTAATCGTCCCGCGCCAGCGCCAGGAGTTGCCCGATCCTGTCCCCCTCCTGGGGCGCCACCACCCCCGTGGCCAGGACCACCAGGTCGGCCTCGAGCTCAAGGGCTTGGCCGGAGAGGGTATCGGTGCCTTGGACGATCAGTTTGCCGTCCTCCTCGTAGATCCTGCCCACCCGGCCGCGGACGTAGATGGCGCCGTACTCCTCCTGGGCCCTGCGGATGAACTCCTCGTAGCCCTTGGCCGGGGCCCTGATGTCCATGTAGAAGACCACGGCCTCGGCCTCGGGGATGTGCTCCTTCAGCAGGATGACCTGTTTGGCCGTATACATGCAGCAGATGCCGGAGCAGTAGGGGACCCCTCGCTCGGCGTCCCGCGAACCAACGCATTGGATGAAGACGACGCGTCGGGGTTCAGTGAAGTCCGAGGGCCTGACCAGATGTCCCCCTGTGGGCCCTGAGGGGTTGACCATCCGCTCGAAGTGAAGGCCCGTGATGACGTCCTTGATGCGTCCTGCGCCGTATTCCCCGTAGAGCGAGGGGTCGAAGAGATCAAAACCGGTGGCCACCACCAGGGCGCCGAAGCGCTCCTCGATCACCTCGTCCCTCTGGTTCCAATCCACAGCCCCGACGGGGCAGATCTTCTCGCAGACCGAGCAGAGGCCCGTAGTGAAGTGGCCGCACACCTCCGGGTCGATCACCGGCACGTTGGGTATCGCCTGGGGGAAGGGCTTGTAGACGGCCTTGCGCTGCCCCAAGCCCAGATCCCACTCGCTGGAGGTGAAGGTGGGGCAGCGCTCTATGCAGAGGCCGCAGCCCGTACACTTGGTCTCGTCTATCAGGCGGGCCTTCTTCCTGATCTTGACCTCGAAGTTCCCCACGTAGCCCTTGACCTCCTCGAGCTCCGCATAGGTGATGAGTTTGATCCTCGGGTCCTGGGATGCCTCCAGCATCCTCGGGGTCAGTATTCAGGCCGAGCAGTCAAGGGTCGGGAAGGTCTTGTCGAGCTGCGCCATCTTGCCGCCGATGGTGGGGGAGCGCTCAAGGAGCGTCACCTCGTAGCCGGCGGAGGCCACATCGAGGGCTGCTTGAAGGCCGGCGATACCTCCCCCGATGACCAAGGCCCTCTTCTCCACGGGGACCAGGATGGGCTCCAGGGGCCTGAGCTCTCGGGCCTTCCCGATGGCCATGCGGACCAGGTCGATGGCCTTCCTGGTGGCCAGCTCCGGCTCCTCCTGGTGGATCCAACTGCAGTGCTCCCTGATGTTGACCATGGCCAGGAGGTAGGGGTTGAGCCCTCCCTCCTTGAGGCAGCGCCTGAAGGTCACCTCGTGCATCCTGGGTGAGCAGGCGGCCACCACCACCCGGTCGAGGCCCTTCTCCCTAATGGCCTCCTGGATCAAGGCCTGTCCTGGTTCCGAGCACATGTACTGATAGGTGGTGGCGAAGGCCACGTCCGGCTCCCGGCTTGCGGCCTCGGCCACCCGCTGGACGTCGACCGTGGCCCCTATGTTCACCCCACAATGGCAGACGAAGACCCCGATGTGAGCCATCTCAGACCACCCCCCTCTTCCGCAAGGTGGGCATGGGATCGATGAGCAATAGGTCGAGGCCCACCTCTTTGGGTCCCTTCCCCAAGGCGAGCCCCACCAACTGGCTGATGTACACCACCGGCATCCCCAGCCCCCCCTGTCGCACCTCGAGGTTCACCTGACATAGGGGACAGGCCGCAACGATCAGGTCAGCCCCCTTCCTCTTGGCCGCCGAGACGATCCCCCCGGAGAGCCTTTCGGCCCTGGAGACCTCGGTGACCCCGGCCGATGCCCCGCAGCAGCAGGTCTTCTGGGGCCACTCGATGGCTTCGGCCCCGAGGGCCCTGATTACCTCCTCCATCTTGGTGGGGTTCTCAGGGTCGTCCTCAGCCACGGCCTTGGGGGGCCGGAGGAGCAAACAGCCGTAGTAGCAAGCCACCTTGAGCCCCTCGAGTGGCCTCTCGGGGATGAATTCGTCCTTTACGATCCGCTCGTGTAGCAGCTCAAGGAGGTGGATCACCCTGACCTCCAGAGCCGCCTCCTGCCCCAGGGCCTCCTCCACCTGCCTGCGCTTCTCCTCGTTCTGCCTCAAGGTGCTGAGGGCCACCCGGAAACGGTTGTAGCAAGCGGCACAGGGCGCCACCACCACCTCCAGCCCCTCTCCCCTGGCCAGGTTGATGTTCCGCTGGCAGAGCGCCAGGGAGAGTTCCTCCCTGGACCAGTGGGCGGGTGAGGCACCGCAGCAGTTCCAGTCGTCGATCTCCCTCAACTCCACCCCCAAGGCCTGGGAGATCGCCCTCACCGAGAGGTCGTACTCCCGTGAGGAGCTGTGGAGGGCGCAACCTGGGTAGTAGCCGTAAGTCGTCATCGGTCCCCGCCGAGTCGTTCGAAGATCCTGCGGACCTCCTCTTTGTGGGAGATCCGCTCGGGCCTAAAGGCGATCTTCCCCTTCCTCAGCAGCTTTGCGGCGAGGCCCAGGTCCTTGAAGGGGCGAAGGCGCCTGAGGTTGTAGCTCGCCCCGAGCATCGTGTCCCAGAGCCTGCCGTAGTTCTTCACCTGATGGAGGAAG
>QMLK01000228.1 GCA_003646705.1 Deltaproteobacteria bacterium
GAAATAACTTCTACTCTTCGTTTGTTAATTGCAGAGTGAGTTGGTAATAATTTTTCTAAATACGTCTTTACAACAAAGGATGAGGGCCCTTCTAAAGATATCTGTCCATTGTTGATCCACAAGACCTTACGACATAAGGCTTGAATTGAGTTCATATTATGGCTCACAAAGAGCACCGTTCGGCCTTCTTTTGCCACATCGCCCATCTTCCCCAAGCACTTCTTTTGGAAGGCGGCATCCCCCACTGCCAACACCTCATCTACCAGCAAAATCTCAGGCTCTAAGTGGGCGGCCACGGCGAAGGCAAGGCGTACGTACATGCCACTGGAGTAGTATTTTACAGGTGTATCTATGAACTTCTCCATCTCTGCAAAGGCCACGATCTCGTCGAACTTGCGATCGATCTCCTGCTTCTTCATTCCCAGAATGGCGCCGTTCAGGTAGATGTTCTCTCGGCCTGTCATCTCCGGGTGAAAACCTGTGCCCACCTCTAAAAGTGACCCAATGCGCCCCCTAACCTCTGCATATCCCTTTGTCGGCTCGGTAATTCGGGAAAGGATCTTCAACAGGGTCGTCTTTCCCGCCCCGTTTCTTCCGATGATACCGACCACCTCTCCCCGCTTCACCTCAAAGGAGACATCCTTAAGGGCCCAGATATACTCATTTGACCTTCTGGATAGATTCTGTGAATCTCTCTTTAAAAGGCGAAAAGGGGCCTTCAAACCTCGCGCAAGGACATCTCGCAGGGCCAGATACCCCTCCCTCTGCCCTATCCGATATCTCTTGCTCAGATTCTCAACCCTGATGGCAACGTCACTCATAGTTTGGATTTCTTCGCCAAGTCTCCTAAATCCTATATAACATCTGCTATTGTCCCTTCCATCCGCCGAAAATAGATTATACCCCCAATGAATACGAGAAGGACCACGAAGATCGAGACGAAGAGCATCGGTCCTGGCGGTTCCCCTCTGCCGAGGAGCGCCCAGCGGAAACCCTCTATCACCCCTGCCATGGGATTCAGACCGTAAAGGGCCCGCCACCTCTCGGGAACGAGGCTACTCGGATAGACCACGGGGGAAGCAAAGAGCCAGAACTGGACCAGGAAGGGCACTACATAGCGCACATCGCGGTAGATGGCATTGGCGGCTGAAGTCCAAAGGCCTACGGCCAAGGCGGTCACTATGGCCATCAAGGTAAACAGGGGCAAGAAGATCAGATTGGCCGTGGGGTAGACGCCGTAAAGGAACATCATCCCTATGAGTACCGAGAAGGAGATCAAGAAATCCGGTAGCCCCGAAAGCACAGCCGAAAGCGGTAGGATCAGCCGGGGGAAATACACCTTCGTTATGACGCGCTGATTTGCCACCATGGTGTTGGTGGCGTTGGTCAAGGAGTTGGCGAAGTACGTCCAGGGAACGAGAGCACAATAGGCGAATATGGGATAGGGGAGGCCCTCAGAGGGAATTCTGGCGAACCTACCGAAAAAGACGCTGAAGACCACCATGGCTAAGAAGGGCTGAATCACGGCCCAGGCGGCACCGATCACCGTCTGCTTGTATCGGACCTTGATATCCCTCCAGATGAAGAAATAAAGCAGCTCACGATAATCCCAAATCTCCTTGAACTTCAGGGTGAAGACGGACTGGGGTTTTATAATCGTTATCATTTCGTTATGTCGGCTTCGGCCATGCATGACGCCCGCTAGATTTAGTATCTGAGGCTGAAAGGTGGTGCCTCTCGAGGAGGTCCGCATATAAACTCTCCTGCCTCTTCACCATGTCCCCTACGTCGAACTCCCAAGCCGTCTTTCGGCCCTCCTGTCCCATTTTCCGCGCCTTTTCGGGGTCCTTCAAGAGGGAGGTCACATATCGGGCCGCCTCCTCAGGGGCCCTGGGCCGAACGAGGAATCCGTTTACGCCGTGGCGGACGGCCTCCGGGGTGCCGTCCACGGCCGTGGCCACCACGGGGACCCCTGCGGCCATGGCCTGGGGGATCACCCGCGGGAGGCCCTCCCAGAGGGAGGTGAGGACGAAGACGTCCGTTGCGGCGAGGATCTCCTCCACGTCCCACCGCCACCCGAGGAGGTGGAAGGAGCCATCGATGCCGGCCCGCCGAGCCGCCTCAAGGACCTTCGGTCGCAGGAGGCCATCGCCGACCAGCACGAAGGAGGCCTCCACCTCCTTCAGGACCCCTTGGGCCACCCTGATGAAGTCAAGGGGCGCCTTCTGGGGCTTGAGGCAGGCTATCATGGTCACAAGGGGGAGGTCCTCCCTCAGGCCGAGCTCGCGCCTCTTTCTGCGGGGGTCGACCTTGATGCTGGCGAACCTTGCCACCTCGATGCCGCTCCTTATGAGCACGGCCTTCTCGGGGGGGAAGAGGCCGAGGCGCACGCCCTTCTTGATATTCGCCTCGCTTACGGCTATGAAGCGATGGGTTATGCGGGCTGTGGCCTTCTCCAGGGCGATGAAGAAGCGCCTCACGGGCCAGGGCTGATAGTCGTTGAAGCCAAAGCCATGGATGGAGTGGATGATCCCCTCGGCTCCGGCCAGCCATCCCGCCCATCGGCCGAGGATCCCCGCCTTGGAGCTGTGGGTGTGGACGATCATGGGGCCACCGCGGCCCTTCAGTTCCTTGAGGATGCTTGTGATCTTCCTTAGGGCCGCAAGGTCCCTCCGCGGGTCGATCTCCCTCACGAGCTCCGGCAAGAGGTAGAGCCCCAACCCCTCTATGGCCTTCGCCTGCTGCACCAGCAGCCCCTGATCGTTGGTGATGAGGTAGGGTTCGAAGGACCGGCGGTCGAGGTGCCTTACGGTCCAGAGGGTGTTCTGCTGGGCCCCTCCCAGCTC
>QMLK01000229.1 GCA_003646705.1 Deltaproteobacteria bacterium
AGGTGGTAAAGGCGGTCTTGAAGGAGATGCACAGGCAGGTGGGGGACCTGGAGATTGACGACAGAGGCATAGCCATCCGTGGATTGCTCATACGCCATCTGGTGATGCCCAACGGGGTATCAGACACCGAGGAGGTCATGGCCTTCATCGCTCAGGAGTTATCCATCCATTCTTACGTGAACGTGATGGATCAATACCGTCCCCTTTACCTCGCCCATCGCTTTCCGGAGATCAGCAGGAGGATCACCTTCAAGGAGTACAAAGGGGCCGTTGAAGCGGCCAAGAGGCATGGCCTTTACAGGGGGTTCCGCCATTGACTTAGAGGAGCGGCTAAGGAGGATAGAGGAGGCCCTCCTGGAGATCAGGCGGCAGCTCGACGCCCTGATCTCGGGAGAAGCCGACCTCATGCAGGCCCTCGTCAGCCGGGGGATGGAGCTCCACAGAAAGGACCCCCAGGAGGAAATCCTCCTCCCCCCCGATGCATCCCCGGACCAAAGGGATCTCTTTTACCAACATCTGAAGCGCTACTCCTTCCGCCTCTTCTTGAGGGACGTCATCGCCAAAGGGAGGGGATTCGCCTTGGACGACCTCCTCAGGTACTGCTCGAGGGAGGTGGCCGAGAAGTACCTCTCGCTGTTGCTCGATCTCGGCATCGCCAAGGGGGAGGGCGAGGCCTTCGTCCTCAGCAACCCCCAGATCCGCAGCTTCGGACCGACGCTGGAGTGGTTCATCGCTGAGATGTTCCGCAGAGAGCTGGCCTCCCCTGCCTATTACGGGGTCAAACTGCACACTGCCCCCCCAGGGGGCGATTACGACGTAATCTCCCTCTGGGGGGGCAACCTGATTTACGTGGAGGTAAAGTCCTCTCCCCCTCGTGGAGTGGAAAGGGAGGAGATAAGGTCTTTCTTACTTCGCCTCGGGGCGCTGCTGCCCGACTGCGCCTTCCTCTTCAACGATACCCACCTAAGGATGAAGGATAAGATCATTCCCTTTCTCGAAGAGGAGATCTCCCACCTCTCAGCCCCCGTGACCTTCACCCGCTTGACGGGGGAGCTCTTCCACCTGGAACACCGTCTCTACGTGATCAACAGCAAGAAGCGGATCCTCGAGAACTTCCTCCTCTGCCTCCGGGACTTCCTCCTCCACACCGTCCTTCGAACCCCTTCCTTCCTGCCAATGGGGGGAAAGGACCTTAAGACCTCACAGCCTCCTTCAGGTTCTTCCCGATCTTGAACTTGGGGACCTTGACGGCAGGGATCTGGATCTCCTCACCTGTACGCGGGTTTCTGCCTTTGCGGGCCGCCCTCTCCGCCACCATGAAGGTGCCAAAACCCGGCAGGGAGACCTTATCCCCTGCCTTCAAGGCCTCAACCACTACCTTCATGAAGGAGTTGATGGCCCTCTCGGCCGCTGCCCTTGGAATCTTGGCCTCATCCGCAATCTTGGCTATCAATTCGGCCTTCTTCATGGACACCCCTCCTTCAATTTTATTTTGTTAAATTCTATGGTCCTTCCCCCAAAAGGCGCAACTCTTATAGCACACGGAAAACCCTGTGACAAGGGGCAAATTACAACAACTTCGAGGTTGAGGACCCCATCGAGCCATGATATCCTCCTCAGGGATGGAGATCCCAAAGGACCTGAGAGACCGCATCAATAGGGAAACCAGGATAGTGGTCATCACCGGGGCGGGTATCTCCGCCGAAAGCGGCGTACCCACCTTCAGGGGAAAGGACGGCCTGTGGAGGCGCTTCAGGGCGGAGGAACTGGCGACCCCTTACGCCTTCAAAAGGGACCCCAAGCTCGTGTGGGAGTGGTACGACTGGCGAAGGGGGATCATAGCCCGCGCCGAGCCCAACCCTGGACACCTCGCCATCGCCGAGATGGAGATGGTCTTCCCCAACTTCCATCTTATCACCCAGAACGTGGACGGCCTGCACAGGAGGGCTGGCAACCAGAAGGTCATCGAAATCCACGGCAACCTGTGGATGCTTCGATGCACCCGCGAGGGGACGGTCAGGGAAAACTACGAGGTGCCCCTTAAGGAGATACCGCCACGATGCCAGTGTGGGGCCCTGCTGCGGCCCCATGTGGTCTGGTTCGGGGAGTCGCTGAACCCCGAAGACCTGAAGCGGTCCCTCGCGCTCCTTGAGCGTTGTGAGGTGCTGCTGGTGGTAGGGACCTCGGCAGTGGTCCAGCCCGTGGCCTCCTTTCCATGGATGGCAAAGGAAAAGGGGGCCTTCTTGATAGAGGTGAACCCCGAACCGACCCCCCTGTCCCCTCTGGTGGACCTCTCCCTGCGCGGAAAGGCCGGGGAGGTCCTGCCCGAGCTGCTCCAAGAGCTCAAAGGGGCTCTGGACTGAAGGCGTCCTGGATGAGGTCGAACTCCCTGTCCTCACCCAGGGAGAGGGCGACGACGTCGAACCGCACGGGGATCTCCCCAAGCCTCCGCTGCCCGAGGTAACAGGAGGCTATCCGTTGAAGCCTCCTCTGCTTGCGCAGGTCCACGGCCTCGGCCGGGTGGCCAAAGGCGAGGCTCTTCCTCGTCTTCACCTCTACGAAGACCAGGGTCCCCCTATGGAGGGCTACGATGTCCACCTCCCCGAAGGGACAACGGTAGTTGCGCTCCAGGATCTTGTAACCCTTCCGCTTGAGGAAGCGAGCAGCCAGCTCCTCACCCAGAGGCCCTAACTTAACCCCTTTCCCCATCTGCCTCTGGCAGAAGCCTGAAGCTCCTCCGATGGATGGGAGATGGACCGTACTTCTTCAAGGCCTCCCGATGGCTCTGGGTGGGATAACCTTTGTGTTGGGCGAAACCGTACTGGGGGTAAAGGCGGTGATAATGG
>QMLK01000230.1 GCA_003646705.1 Deltaproteobacteria bacterium
TCCTCCTTCACCTCAGCATCTTGCCCGGCAGAAAGAGGGCGATCTGGGGATAAAGGGTGATAAGGACCACGATGGCGAATATCGAGAGCAGGAAGGGCGCCGCCCCCCTGAAGATCTCCTCCACGGGCGTATCCTTGGCCACCCCAGCCACGGTGAAGATGTTCAGCCCCATGGGCGGGGTGATGAGGCCCGCCTCCATCATCAGGACCGCTATCACCCCAAACCAGATGGGGTCGAAGCCCAGGTTCAGTATCACCGGGAAGATCACCGGAAGGGTCAGGACCATCATCGATATGGCGTCGAGGAAACAGCCCAAGAAGAGATAGATCACCACGATGATGCCGAGGATCACGTACCTCGAGAGCTCCATCCCCGCTACCCAGGAGGCCACCTGAACGGGGATGGTGGTAAGGGCCAGGAAGTAGCTGAAGACGTTGGCCCCGGCCACCAGCGTCAGGACCATCACCGATACCCGCATGGCCTCCTTTAAGGCATCGAGCAGGGTCACCCAGTTGAGCCTCCTCTTTACCAGGGCGGTCGCAAAGAGCAGGGTCGCGCCCACGGCCCCCGCCTCTGTGGGGGTGAAGATCCCCACGTAGATCCCCCCCATGACCACGATGAAGATGAGGAGCGTCTCCCAGATGCCGGAAAGGGCCTTTATCCTCTCCCTCCAACTCACCGGTTCCGGGCTTGAGGGGGCGAGTTCAGGGTGGAGTTTTACCTTGACGATGACGATGGCGATGTAGGCCGCGGCGAGGATCAACCCCGGGATCATCCCGGCGATCAGGAGCTTGCCCACCGACTGCTCGGTCAACATCCCGTAGACGACGAAACCTATGCTCGGGGGGATGAGGAAGCCGAGGGTGCCGCCAGCGGCGATGCAACCCGTGGCCAGCCGCGGCCAGTAGCCGAAGCGCCGCATCTCGGGCAGGGCCACCGTGGCCATGGTGGCGGCGGTGGCCACCGAGGAGCCCGACACGGCTGCAAAGCCAGCACAGGCCGCGATGGTCGCCACCCCGAGCCCCCCTGGGAGCCTTCGGAACCACTTGTCAAAGGCGTTGTAGAGCTCCCTGGTGAGTCCGGCCGAACCCGCAAAGCCACCCATGACGATGAAGAGGGGGATGACCGTATAGGGGTAATGGGCGGCCACCTCGTAAAAGGTGCGGGCCAGCACGGGCAGGGCCGCCTCCACCGAGGAGAGATAGCTCAACCCCAAAAACCCCACCAGCATGAGGGCGAAGGCGATGGGCATCCCCAAAAAGAGGAGGAAGAAGACGAAAAACGTCCCGATCACCCCCACGACGACGGGGTTCATTCCTCCCTCCTCAGGCCCCCTAAGGCCTCTATCAGGTTGAAGACGAACTCAGCCCCGAGCAAAAGCGCCGCCAGGGGCAAAAGGAGCCGGAAGGGCCTTTGGGGGATCCGCAGCATGTCCGAGACCGTCGTCTCCTCTATCCCCACAACCCATCCCTGCCAAAGCAGCATCCCGACGATGAAGACGCAGAGCAGATTGGTGATCACTTCGAGAGAGTACCTCCAACGCGGTCCGAGGCGGGACAAGAGGAAGGTCACCCGGACGTGTCCCTTCACCTGCTGGGTGTAGGCCAGCCCCGAGAAGACGAAGAGTACCAGCATGTAACTCGAGAGCTCCACGGTGCCCATAATGGGCTTGTGCCAGAAGGCCCGAGCCACCACGTCGCAGGTGGTGAGGAGCATCATGGGGATGAGGAGGAACATCCCCCCCATCCCCATGTAGTGGGTTACGCGCTGGATCAGCCTCCTCGGGGCCACAGGTGCCCCTCCGATTACCTCCACTCAGGTGGGCAGGCCACACACTCCACGCCGCGCTTGGCGCACTCCTCGGCGAAGGCCTTGACCGCCTCCGTGGCGGGAAGCCCCTTGGCCTCAAGCTCCGCCACCCATTTCTTGGTCATTTCGCGGAAGCGGGCGTACCAGCGCTGGGCCTCCTTGTCGGGGAGCTTGTAGAGCTCCACGCCCTTTTGGGCGATCTCCTTCATCATTTGCTTGTAGACCTCGCGGGTCAGGCCACCAGTTGTGCGGAAGGGGTTGGAACAAACCTCCTCGATGATGGGCTTGAGATCGTCGGGGGTGCGCTGCCAGCTCTTAAGGTTCATGATCACGCCCTCGGACACACAGCCCATGGTGAGGATGAGGCCGTGCTTGGCCACCTCGTAGAGCTTGAAGGCCAGGACCAGGGGCGGACATGTCACCAGGCCGTCGATGGTCCCGGTCTCCATGGCCAAATAGACGTCACCCAAGGGCATAAAGACCGGCTCGGCGCCAAGGGCCTTGATGGCACGGGTCTGCATTCCCCCGGGAGTCCTGATCCTGAGGCCCTTCAGGTCCTCGAGCTTCCTGATGGGCTTCCTCGTCCAGAAGAAGGCCTGGATGCAACCGTTCAGTTCTATCATCTTCACCCCGGGGAACTCCCTGTAGAGGATCCTCTTGTACATGGCGTTTCCGATGTCAGCGGCCAGATCCTTCCCATCCACCCACGCCGGAAGCGACAACACGTCGGTCAAGGGAAAACGCCCTGGAGTCCAAGTGGCGGTGAAATAACCCATATCAGAAAGCCCCTTCTTCACGATGTCGTAGTGCTCGGGCCCCTTGCCCAGGGCACCACCGGCGTAAAGGGTGTAGGTGATGCGGCCTCCGGAGCGCTTCTTCAACTCCTCAAGCATGGGGATCCAGACCGTCTTGACCTCACGGCTCGCCGGCGGGTGCCAGGTGCTGAACTTGATGTGCATGGTCTTGCCCGCGGCCACAGCCTGCCCGCCAGAGGCCAGGCAGAACAACACCGCCAACCCCACTACCAAAA
>QMLK01000231.1 GCA_003646705.1 Deltaproteobacteria bacterium
CTCCCGTGGAGAACCCCATCAGAAACAGCGGTATCACCGCCAAACTGCCGAGAACGGGAATGAGCCTCAGTTTTCGCGGGGCCTCATCCACAGAGAGGCCAGTCGCTTTCGATGAAAAGGCGATAACCTCGGACAGAAACGACGGTTCACCGTAGGTGCCACCATCCGGATAATTACGAAGCGGATCCGGGGTGCCCGGACGGTAGACCCCCTCCTTCAGCAACTGGGCCTGCCGCAGGTAATAGAAACCATCCAGGGTCGAGGAAATGGCCTCTTCAGGGACTGGTGGCAGTACCCGCACCACCACTGACAGAACGAAAAGCCCGAGAATCAACGCAACAACCAGTCCCCTCATCTCACTCCTGGCGCACAACCCTAATGTTTGGTTCCCCCCAGTGTGAGTAATCGAGGCGAACCTGGTACTCCGCCAGATTCCCGGAGGAATTCACGATTACCCTCCGGCGACTGGTAAAAACGTGGTTATCAACTGCCCAGATCCCTGATTCCTCTGGTCCGTAAGAAACCGATGGCGGAGAAGCATATTTACGAATTCTGATCCAATCGAGGCAGTGCTCAGCTCCCGTTGTCTGGTCGTCGTCGATCGCTATGGCGACAAAACTGCCCTCGGTAAAGTCATCAAGGACCGCCCTCACGACCTCCCAGTCCCCGGAACCGGTGTAAGTCACATCGGCGAGATGCAGCCCCGTTGGAGGATCACTGGGCTGGGTTCCGTAAACCTTGTAGGCGTTGTACGGCCAGCTCACTGCAGATCTGAAGAGAAGGGCGTGGAGCTCCCCTTGCTGGGCAACCCTGAGCTTAGCCTCGACCTGCAGGCTTCCGAGTGGATATTCAGATAGGGGGAAGTCCCCAATCTTTAGAGCGTAGTCGTAGCCCGCTATGCCCCCGGTGGAAAGCTCCCGCATACACAGTGTTCCGTCCGAAACCGAATACTCCCCCGTGCCAGAACCTATGTTCGGATATCCCCTGTCCACACTGAAATCATCAAAAAACTCGAAGACGGCTGCTCCATTGCTTTCATCGGGGGCGGTGGCAGACCCGTAGTAGACCCAGATCTCGTTTGCACCTGAGCTGAGGTTGAGTTTCACCCAGGTGTAAACAGCCCCCTCGTGCCAGTAGGGCACAGCCGTTCCGGAAACCTCCTCGACCTGCTGATCCTGCCCATCCCCCGCTTCCGGGGCCCAGTCCCCCTGGTAGCCAGGGTCCTTGTAGATGAGGACCTGGTACTTTTGGGCGGCAAAGCTTCCCGCTGTCAGCAGCATCAGGAGAAGTAGAATGCGTGCTATCACCCGCATACCCTCATTACCTCCCCCACCGTGGTGGTTCCCTGGAAGACCTTCATAAGGCCACAAAGCCTCATCGACCTGTATCCCTTGCGGGAGGCGAACCTAACGATGTCCTCCACTGTGCGTGCCGATCTCAGTGCCTGGTAATCTTCTTCATCCGCACGGACGATTTCGTAGACGACGGTTCTGCCGATGAACCCCGTGCCCCGGCACATGTCACAGCCTGCGGCTCGGTAAACGGCATCCGGTTTGGACGACAGATCGCGCAGGAACGCGAGCTCCCACTCGCTGGGGGGAACCCGCTCCTTGCAATATGGGCACAGGACGCGGACCAAACGCTGGGCTATGACCATCCGCAGTGTCGATGCAATGGGGACTGGGTCAATGCCCATATCCTTGAGCCTCAGAACAGCCGACGGCGCGTCGTTTGTGTGAAGTGTGGAAAGAACTATGTGGCCGGTCTCAGCGGCCTGCATGGCTATCTCCGCAGTCTCCATGTCACGAATCTCGCCTACAAGGATCACGTCCGGATCGTGCCGCAGGAAGAACCGGAGCATGGCGGCAGGGGTCCGTCCCGCGCGCTCGTTCACCTGGACTTGGCGCACAAAGGGAAGCCGGTATTCGACGGGGTCCTCGATCGTCAGGGCTGATCGTGCGTAGGGCTTCAGCTCGTTGATGATGGAGTACAGGGTTGTGGTCTTGCCTGATCCAGTTGGCCCGGTAACGAGCACCAGCCCATGCGGTCGCGAAAGCACTTCCCGGATTACCTTCAGGTCCCCCGGCATGAACCCCAGATGGTCGAGCGAAAAAGACACCTGGCTTTCATCGAGTATCCTCAACACTATGCTCTCTCCCTCGTTCGCCATGGGAATCGCCGAAGTCCTGATGTTCACCCTCTTCATGCCCTGGGCCATCAAGTGGACGAAGTGACCATCCTGAGGGTGCAATCGATCAGCCGGGTCCATGCCGCCACGCTGCTTGAGCGCGGCAGACAGTCTTGGCCACAGCTCTGAGGGGTAGGCCCGGTGGTAGCGGAGGATGCCATCCACCCTCAGGAAGCTGCGCAGGGAGTACCCGTCGTACACGAGGTGCAGGTCAGTGGCCCTGGACATGATCGCCTCGTTGATGATGGAGTCCAGAAGCAGTGGAACCGCGGTGTTGATGGGAGCTCCCTGCCGCTCGTACCGCATCGCTTCCTCAACATGCTTGAGGACCATCCGCTCATGAGCTCCCTCGAAGATGCTGTCGTGCAGCAGGCGCTCTATCTCAGACCGCTTTGCGGTGAAGATCCTCACGTCCACGTTGAAGCGACGCCGCACATACTTTTCCAGCTGGTTCCGCAGGTCCAGGCTCGGACGGGCAACTGCTATCGAGTAAGCGGTATCATCTCTTTCAAAGGGCAGTGCCATCCAGTGCATGAGGCGTTCGGGGTCAAAGCCGCGTATGACGTCCTGAGGAACGGTGACCTTGGAGAGGTCGACATACTGCACTCCCATCACCTCTGCATGTGCTCTTGCGATGGTCTCCTCGGGAA
>QMLK01000232.1 GCA_003646705.1 Deltaproteobacteria bacterium
GCCTCATATCCCCCAACATCCTCGACTACCTCCCCCTTTCCCCCGAGTACTCCCTCCTGGAGCTCGCCCCTCCCAAGGAGTTCATAGGCAAGAGCCTCGCAGAGCTTCGTCTCAGGAGCCGTTTCGGCGTGAACGTCCTGGCCGTAAGGCAGATCATCCCCGAGAGGATGGTCATCAACCCTTCGGCCGATTTCGTCATCAAGGACAGCGACGTCCTGGTGGTGCTCGGCAAGAGGGAGGACCTGGACAAGATCGGTGGTCCTTGACACTCCTTGGGGCAATTTAATATAAGTAGCTGCGGATGCAGTACACGCTGCTGTTAAACGCCACCTACGAACCGCTGCGGGTCATCTCCTGGAAGAAGGCCGTGGTGTTGGTGATCCTCGGCAAGGTGGAGGTGATCGAGGAGTACGACCGTGAGATCCGCAGCGTCTCCTTCAGCATCAAGCTCCCTTCGGTGGTGAGGCTCCTGAGGTACGTAAGGCGTGGGGGCGCCGAGGTGAAGTTTTCCCGCCGTAACATCTACGCCCGCGATGGCTACCGCTGCCAGTACTGTGGTAGGCAGTTCCCCTACGACGAGCTCACCTGCGACCACGTGATACCCCGTTCCCGAGGCGGCAGGACCGAGTGGACCAACGTGGTCACCTGCTGCAGGGAATGCAACCACAGAAAGGGCGGCCGCACCCCGGAGGAGGCGGGGATGAGGCTGTTGAGGCAGCCTAAGAGGCCGGCCTGGCTCCCCTTCATACGCATCACCATCAGGATGAAGAATCCCCCCCGCTCTTGGCTCGACTACTTCTACTGGAATGTGGAGGTGGAGCGAGAGGGGGCAAGGGATAGAGAGGGCGTCGCCCTTTAGAACCCCTCGGTCAACCTGAAGTAGATCTCCTCGGCAAGGTCGGCGGCTACCCGCCTGAGGGCTTCCTCCTTTGCCCCCTCGTCCATCATGACCTCTCCTGAGACGAGGAACTCCCTCGAGCCCTTCAACTCCTTCGCCTCCCAGAGGACCCTGCCATCCCCTCGGCGCACCAATCGCACGGCCACCTCTACCGTGGCCCGGTACTGGCGCGCCTTGGCGCTTTCGTCGTAGGCCAGCGAGCGGAGGGAGAGCTCTACGACCTCCCCCTCGAGGAGGGCCTCCGCCTCTGCCTGCGGCACCACCCGAGGTCCTCGGCTGATGAACTCCTCCCTCAGGGCAGCGGTGAAGAAGTCCCCCAGGCGGGGTTCCTGAGTGTGGTTCTCAAAGGGGACGATGGCCAAAGAGGAGACCTTCCCTGGCAGCTCCCCCTTGCCCACGAAGTGGTAGCCGCAGCCGAAGAGGAGGGGCAGAAGCAGCAGGAGCCTCAACATACGACGTTCACCAACCTCTTCGGTACGTAGATCACCCGCCGGATCTCCTTGCCCTGGGTGTGCCTCTTCACCCCTTGGGTCTCGAGGGCCCTCTGCTTGATCTCCTCCTCGTCGGCGTCAGCGGGCACGGTTATGCGGTCCCGGACCTTCCCGTTCACCTGGACGATGATCAAGATCTCGGCGGCTCTGACGGCCTCGGGGTCGTATCTGGGCCAGGGGTGATCGATCAGGCCCGGTTCCCTCCCCAAGGCCTCCCACAGCTCCTCGGTGATGTGGGGGACGAAGGGGTGGAGGAGCAGGCACAGGGTCTCCAGGGCCTCTCGCCAGAGCTCGGGCGATATCTCTTCCTTGAGGGCGTCGTACAGGTAGTTTATCCACTCCATCACCGCGGCTATGGCGGTGTTGAAGTGGAAGCGCTCGATGTCCTCGGTCACCTTCTTTATGGTCCTGTGGGTCTGGCGCCGGAAGGCCACCTCTTGGGGGGTGGGCCCCTCTCTTCTGGATTCCCCCTGGGCCCTCGGTCGGGCCTCTTGGAAGAGCCTCCAGAGGCGGTTGAGGAAGCGAAAACAGCCCTCCACCCCCTCCTCCTTCCAGTCGAGGTCCTTCTCCGGCGGGGCCGCAAAGAGGATGAAGAGCCTGGTGGTGTCGGCACCGTAGCGGGCGATCATGTCATCGGGGTCGACGATGTTGCCCTTGGACTTGGACATCTTCGCCCCGTCCTTTATCACCATCCCCTGGGTCAGCAACCTCTGGAAGGGCTCATCGAAGTCGAGGAAGCCGAGGTCCCTCAGGGCCTTGGTGAAGAAACGGGCGTAGAGGAGGTGGAGCACTGCGTGCTCGATTCCCCCGATGTACTGGTCCACCGGCATCCAGTATTTGACCCTTTCGGGGTCCAGGGGCCCTTCGTGGTAGTCGGCGCAGGCGAAGCGGGCGAAGTACCAGGAGGATTCCACGAAGGTGTCCATGGTGTCGGTCTCTCGTCGGGCCGGCCCTCCGCAACGGGGACAGGTGGTCTTGACGAAGGATTCCACCTCCTTCAGCGGCGATCCCTTCCCCGTGAGCTCCACCTCCAAGGGCAACTCCACCGGCAGTTGATCCTCGGGGACCGGCACGGTGCCGCAGCGGGCGCAATAGACGATGGGTATGGGGGCCCCCCAGTACCTCTGGCGGGAGATGCCCCAGTCGCGGAGCCTCCAGTTGACCGCACGACGGCCGATGCCCTTCTGCTCCAGGAGGTCGGCTATCCGCTCCATGGCGGAGCGGTTCGGCATCCCGTCGAAGGGGCCCGAGTTCACCATCACCCCGTCCTCGGTGTAGGCCTCGGTCATCTCCTCGGGCTTGAGGTCCTTTCCTTCGGGGCGGATCACCACGACGATCTCCAGGCCGTACTTCTTAGCGAACTCGAAGTCCCGCTGGTCGTGAGCTGGCACCGCCATGATGGCCCCGGTGCCGTACTCCATCAGGACGAAGTTGGCCGTCCAA
>QMLK01000233.1 GCA_003646705.1 Deltaproteobacteria bacterium
TGCTATCAACCTGAACAGGGGCTGCTTCCCCCTCTTCTGCTGCAATTCCAGCCGTTTCTTGTAGAGGTCCACTATGTCGGTGTAGATGAGGGCGCCCGTTGGGCACATCTCGACACAGATCGGTTCTCGACCCTCCTGAAGGCATCCCTTGGCACTACAGTCGACGGTGGGGATGTTGACCTTTCCTTCCGGGTCCTTGACGATTTTGATCTTCGAAAGGCTGGGGTTGAATTCGGCGCCCTGGCTCAAGGAGAAGGAGCACCACATTTCGCAATTCCTGCAGCCGTTGCACAGCTCGTTGGCAACTATGAATATCTTCTTTTGCACCTTTCGGAGGCTATCTCTTGATGACGCCCAGATATTTATTGAGCAGTTCTAAACTTAGATTCTCCCTCTTTTCCGTGTACCTTATCGTCCCCTTCTCGAGTACATACACCCTGTCGCACAGCTCGAGGGCGTTCTCCAGGTTCTGATCCGCTATGATGGCGGTTATGCCCCTCCGGCAGAGGGCCTTTATGGTCTCCCTGACCTTCAGGACCATGGAGGGCTGGAGTCCCTCGGTGGGTTCGTCGAAGATTATCAGTTTTGGCCGCTTCATCATGGCTCGGCCTATAGCGAGCATCTGCTGCTCCCCTCCGCTCAAGGTGCTGCCGAGCTGCTTCGCCCTCTCCTTCAGGACCGGGAAGTAGTTGAAGACCTCCTCGAGGTCTTCCTTGTTCACCCTCCCCTTGGTGACGGGGAGCATCAGGTTCTCCATGACGGTCAGCCGAGGGAAGATCCGTCTGCCCTGGGGCACGTATCCCAATCCCACCTCGGCGATCTTATGGGCTGGCAGGGAGCTTATCACCACATCGTCGAACTTGATGAACCCCGTCCTCTTAGGGGGTGTGAGCCCCAGGATGCTCCTGAGCAGCGTGGTCTTTCCCACTCCGTTTCGTCCGAGGATGCCTATGACCTCCCCCTCTGAGACGTCAAAGGAGACCCCTTGGATTATGTGGCTCTTGCCGTAGTAGGCGTGGAGATCCCTAACCTCCAGCATTTGTGCCCCCTCCGACGAGATAGACCTCCTGTACCCTGGGGTCGTTACACACCTCTTCGGTCGGGCCGTCCTTTATGACCTCGCCGTAATTGAGGACACATATCGTATGGGCGAGGCCTGTCACGACCTCTATGTCGTGTTCGACCAGGACGATGTTCCTGATGACCCCCCTTTCGAAGAGCTCCCTTATCTTGTCCACCAGGTGCCCGGTCTCCTTGGCGCTCAGGCCTGCCGTCGGTTCATCCAACAGCAGCACCTTCGGGTTGGAGCCCAAGGCGATGGCCACCTCCAAGAGGCGCTGATCGCCCTGGGAGATCTCGCCCGCCAAGGAGTCCCTGAGCTCTGTGAGGCCGACTATCTCCAGGATCTGTTCCACCCTCTCTGTGACCTCCTTGAAGCTCGAGGCGTCCTTAAAGGGACTCACCCCTCCTCCGAAGCCCACCTGGGCGGCGAGCCTCACGTTTTCAAAGACGCTCAACTTGGGGAAGATGGAGGTCACTTGATACGTCCTGACGAGGCCCTTTCTGCAGATCTCATGCGGTGCCATCCCCGTGATGTCTTCGTCCAAGAAGAGGACCCTACCGGCATCGGGCTTATACACACCCGTTACCAGGTTGTAAAAGGTCGTCTTCCCCGCGCCATTGGGCCCTATGAGGCCCTTTATCTCGCCTTCCTTCAACTCGAAGTTCACGTTGTTGATCGCCAAGAGGCCGCCAAACCTCTTGACCAGACCCTCTGTCCGCAGCACTACCGCCATCGTTCCCTTCCCCTCTTCGCCATGGCCCTCTGTATCGACCCGATGATGCCCTGGGGGGCGAGCATGATCACCAGGATCATGATTATCCCCATGATTATGAGATAGAGGTCGGCGTTCCACGTGCTTATCAGATCCTCGAAGAAGACGAGCACCCCTGGTCCTACGAAGGCCCCTATCAACGTCCCCACTCCGCCGATGATGGTCCACCACACCGCCCTGGCCGTCCAGAGCCAGAAGAAGGAATGGGCGCTCGAGAACCCGAGGTGCAGGACGTACAGCGCCCCTCCCAAGCTCGAGACCACCCCGGACAGGGTGAAGGAGACCACCTTGAGGTTGGTGGTGTTGTACCCGAGCATCTTGGCCCTGTCTTCGTTTTCCCTCACCGCGATGATAGCCTTGCCATAAGGGGTGCGGAAGAACTTCCAGATCAGGCCGAAGACCGCGCTGCATATGATGAGGACGAAGTAATACTTGACCATGGGGTTGTAGAAATCGAGGCTGAGGACGCCGAGGTCTAAGGGCGGCACGATGAAGGTGAGCCCTTCATCTGCGCCGGTGATGGGCTTTTGGGCCATGGCCATGTAGAAGAAGATCATGGAGACGACGATGGTGAAGGCCACGAAATAGTGGCTCTTGAAGCGGGAGACCAAGAGCCCGTAAAGGAGGGAGAAGAGGGCGCTGCCCACGACGGTGATGGCCAGGGCGGCCCACAGGCCGACGTGCAAGTGCAGGATGCTCAGCAGGGCGAGATAGCCGCCGAGTCCAAAGAAGACCGACATGCCGAAGTTGAGCAATCCCGTGAAACCGAAGATGATGTCAAAGCCCATACAATAGAGGCCGAATATGAGGATCTCTATCAGCAGCTCCTTGTAATAGGGGGCCAGAAAGTTGGGCAGTATTATCAATATCGTCGCCAAAGCGGCTAAAAGGGGCAGCTTATGTCTCATCGCCTGCAGGCCCTCCCTTCAGTACCTCATGATCCCCTCGGGCTTCAGATAGAGGATGCCTATCATCACGGCCA
>QMLK01000234.1 GCA_003646705.1 Deltaproteobacteria bacterium
GGCCACAAGCCCCCCTGTGCAGGACTCGGCTGTGGCGATGGTGGCCCCTCGTTCCCTCAACAACTGCCCCACCACCTTCTCCATGGTGTCGTCCCCTGAGCCGAAGAGGTGCAGGCCGAGCCTCCTTCTGATCTCGGCCTCATAGGCCGAGAGGTGCCCGGCTGCCTCCTCGGGGGTTCCTCCCCTTACGGTCAGCCGGAGATGGATCTCCGGAAAGGACGGCAAGAAGGCGAGCTCAAAGGGCCCGCTGAGCCCTTCGAGGAGCTCCTTTACCTGGGACTCCGTGGGGCCGAAACACTTGAGGAGCCTGACCAGCACCGTCTCCCCCCCGCTCCTCTCCGAGAGGAAGGGGATGAGGGTCCCCTGGACCATGGACCGCAGCTCCTTGGGGACCCCGGGGAAGAAGAAGAGGTGACACCCTCGGACCTGGAGCCTGAAGCCGCAGAGCCCCAGGGGGTTGGGGATGATCTCGGCCCCTTCCGGTAGCTGGGCCTGAGCCTCATCGGTCTCGGTAAAGGTCAGGCCCCAGGCTGCGAACTTCTCCTTCAGTTCCCTGAGGTAATCCTCGTGCAGCAGGAGCCTTAGGTCGAAGGCCTCCGCAGCCGCCTCCCTCGTCCTGTCGTCGGGGGTAGGGCCCAGGCCGCCGGTGACCAGGACGAGCTCTGCCCCTTGAGCCGCCTCCCTCAGGGCCCTGACGATCCCCTCCAGCTCGTCCCCCACGGTGACGATCTTCCTCACCCTGATGCCGAAGCGGTGCAGCGTCTCGGCCAGAAAGCGGGAGTTGGTGTCGAGGGTCGCACCGCTTAGGAGCTCCTCCCCTATGGTCACGATCTGGGCCTCCATCTTCCCCCTCCTTGAGGCATATGGACTAATATAGCAGAAAGGGAGATGGGAGGGGCCTTGAGCTGGAGGGCTCCGTGGAAGCGAATTTTTTGACACCCCCCTTCGCTTCTGTTAACGTAAGCCCTCTCAAGGAGGCCTCATGAGCCCTCCGAGGAGGCTTAAGCTTTTCTTTCACTACTTCCTATCCCCCGAGAGGATACTGCTGGGCAGTTTTGCCTTCATGATCATCTTGGGCACCCTCACCCTCAAGATGCCCTTTGCCACCAGGGGCGGACATATCTCCACGGTGGACGCCCTCTTCACGGCCACATCGGCCGTCTGTGTGACAGGCCTCGTGGTGGTGGATACGGGCAGCTTCTTCACCTTGGGCGGGCAATTGGTGATCCTCGGCCTGATCCAGGCAGGTGGCCTCGGCATCATGACCTTCTCGGTGCTCTTCTGGCGGCTCTTGGGCAGAGAGGTCTCCCTGAGGGAGAAGATGGCCCTGGAGGAGAGCCTCACCGCGAGACCTGTCCGGGACGTCCTGGGGATCGTCAAGGGGGTCTTGCTCTACACGGGGGTCTTCGAGGCCATAGGGGCGATCTTGCTCTTGACCCGCTGGGTCGGCTCCTTTCCCCTTCCCAAGGCCTTCTACCTCTCCGTCTTTCACGCCATCTCTGCCTTCTGCAACGCCGGTTTCTCCCCCTTCCGGGATTCCCTGGCCTCCTTCAGGGGTCAGTGGTGGGTGAACCTGACCGTCGGGGGGCTCATCGTGAGCGGCGGCATAGGCTTCATGGTCCTGGCCGAACTGAAGGAGCGTCTTTCCGAGAGGCGAAGGCTTTCGTTGCACACCAAGGTGGTCCTCACCACTACGGCCATCCTCATCGCGGCTGGGGCCCTCCTCATCTGGATCACCGAGCGGGGCAACGTCCTCAGAGGGATGTCCCTGGGGGAGCAGGTCTTGGTGAGCCTCTTCCACTCCATCAGCGCCCGTACGGCGGGCTTCTCCACGGTGGATGTGGGCCAGATGGGGGATGCTGCCCTCTTCGTCCTGGTGCTGCTGATGTTCGTAGGGGCCTCCCCCGGTTCCTGCGGAGGTGGCATCAAGACGACCAACCTGGCCATCCTCTTCTCCCTCGGATACAATAGGCTCATGGGGAGGACGGAGGCGGTCATCTTCAGGAGGACGGTGCCGCGGGAGACGGTGGCACGGTCCATGGCCCTGCTGATCGGTTCCTTCCTCTTCCTCACCTTCATGCTGCTGTTCTTCCTGATGAGCGAGGAGAGCGGTGTACCCCACAAGGAGGGGCTCTTCCTCGAGATCCTCTTCGAGCTGACCTCGGCCTTCGGTACGGTGGGCCTCTCGGCGGGGATGACCTCCCGGTTGGACGCCCTGGGGAAGGTCCTGGTGGCGGTGACCATGTTCGTGGGGAGGCTCGGCCTCCTTACCATGGCCTTCGCCCTGGCGAAGAGGAAGGAGGCGAAGATCCTCTACGCCGAAGAGGACATCATGGTCGGATAGGAGGGAACGGTGAAGTTCGGCGTCATCGGTCTCGGCAACTTCGGCTCCACGGTGGCCAAGGCCCTCTTCGAGGCCGGCCACGATGTGGTGGTGCTGGATCGCGATAGGGATCGCGTCCAGGCCATGCAACGGTACGCCACCCAGGCGGTCATCGCCGATGCCACCCAGAAGGAGATCCTGGAGGAGTTGGCGCTGGATAAGATGGACGCCGTGATAGTGAGCCTCGGCAAGGATCTGAGCGCGAGCGTCCTGGTGACCCTCTACCTCAGGGACCTGAAGGTGAAGAAGATCGTGGTCAAGATCGCCAGCGAGGACCATGGTCGCGTCCTGGACAGGGTGGGGGCCACCGAGATCATCTTCCCCGAGAAGGACATGGCGCTGCGCCTCGCCCAAAGCCTCATATCCCCCAACATCCTCGACTACCTCCCCCTTTCCCCCGAGTACTCCCTCCTGGAGCTCGCCCCTCCCA
>QMLK01000235.1 GCA_003646705.1 Deltaproteobacteria bacterium
AAATTTTACTACATGCTTGACTTCGAGGGGCGATTTGTGTAGAAAAGCACAGATGATGAAGGCCAAGGTCATATGTCCTTTTATGGATAGGCCGTGTAAGGAATGTGCCGAGTACAGGGGGAGGCATTATCACCTCTGTTTCTGGAGGGCTTACAGGGGACACGTGGAGGGACCCCCTCCCGAGGCCCCTTCCAAGGAGAGGGATTGGCGGGAGGAGCTCAAGGCATTGGTCGAGCTCCCGCGGAGCCCCAAGTGGTTGTCCTTGCAGGGATTCGTAGAGATGGAGGAAAGGAGTAGGGGATGATAAAGGACTTTCGTTATCTGAGGCCCCAGGACCTACAGGAGGCCTTGGGCATGCTCAGGGAGCATGCGGGAGAGGCCAAGGTCATATGTGGAGGGCAGTCGCTGCTGATCCTCATGAGGCAGGGGTTGGTGGCCCCGGAGTACCTGATCGACATCAAGCACCTGGAGGAACTCAGCTACATCCGCCTCGATGAAGACGGACTCAGGATAGGGGCCACTACCACCCATAGGGCCCTGGAGAAGTCGAAGGAATTGGCAGAACGGTACCCCATCATCCCTGAGATGGAGGAGACCCTGGCCTCCATCCAGACCCGCAACTGGGGGACCATCGGGGGTAACCTCTCCCATGCCGACCCCGCCGGGGACCCCGCCCCGGTGCTCATCGCCCTTGGGGCGAAGGTCAAGCTGGCCAAGGCGGATGGCACAAGGGAGATGGCCCTCGAGGATTTCTTCCTCGATTACTTCGAGACGGCCTTGGAGGAGGACGAATTGCTCGTCGAGATCTCCGTGCCGCCGGTGCCCGCACGGACCGGAGTGGCCTTTGAGAAGTTCACCATCATCGGCTGCGACATGGGGATCGTGTCCGCCACCGCCCGGGTGACCCTCGACGAGGGGGGCAGGGCTGCTGAGGCGCGGGTGGTCTTGGGCGGTGCCGCCCCGACGCCCCTTCGTGCCAAGGGGGCCGAGGAGGTGCTGGTCGGCGAGGACTTAAGGGAGGAACTCCTCGAAGAGGCGGGGCGCAAGGCCTCCGAGGAGTGCGAGCCCATATCCGACATCCACGCCTCTGAGGGATACCGAAGGGAGCTGGTGAGGGTCCTCACGAAGAGGATGCTCCGGAAGGCCTGGCAGAGGGCTGCCCAAGGTTGAAGGAGGGGACCATGGCCGAGATGCACAGGTTGAGGATAAGGGTCAACGGCGAGGATTATGAACTGTACGTAAGGCCCAAGACGCTCCTTGTGGAGGTGATAAGGGACCATCTGGGCCTCACGGGGACGAAGCGGGGTTGCAACAGCGGCGCCTGCGGTGCCTGCACGGTGATCCTCAACGGGATGGCGGTGAAGAGCTGTTCGGTCCTGGCCCTTCAGGCCGATGGGGCCGAGGTGTTGACGGTGGAGGGGCTCGCCAAGGGCTCAGAGCTCCATCCGCTGCAGAAGGCCTTCCTCGATCACGGGGCCTACCAGTGCGGTTTCTGCACCTCGGGGATGTTGATGTCGGCCAAGGCGCTGTTGGACGAGAACCCCTCTCCCACCAAGGAGGAGATCAAGGAGGGCATCCACGGCAACCTCTGCCGCTGCACCGGCTACAACAGCATCGTCCGTGCCATAGCGGCTGTGGCCGAGGGCAAGTACGAGGAGGCTGAGCGATGAAGTACACGGTGATCAACACTCCCCTTCACAACATCGACGGGGTGGCCAAGGTCACGGGTAGGGCCACCTATACCTTCGACGTGAAGCTCCCGGGGATGCTTTACGGCAAGATCCTACGAAGCCCTTATCCCCACGCCAGGATCCTCAACATCGACACCAGCAAGGCCGAACGCCTAATCGGCGTGAAGGCGGTGGTCACCGGGAAGGACACCCTGGGGATCAAGCAGGGGATCTGGAGGCGTTACCCCGAACTCTGCGACGAGGAGATCCTGGCCAGGGAGAAGGTCCGGTACATCGGCGAGCCAGTGGCTGCGGTGGCTGCCGTGGACGAGGACACCGCCGAAGAGGCCCTCGACCTCATCGAGGTGGAGTACGAGCCGCTGCCGGCGGTCTTCGACCCCATGGAGGCCATCAAGGAAGGTGCCCCTCAGATCCACGAGGGGGTGGAGCGGAACATCAACGTTACGCGGCACATAGAGTGGGGGAACGTGGACGAGGCCTTCAAGGAGGCCGATTACATCCGGGAGGACTGGTTCAAGTGCTCGGGCCAGGCCCACGTCTGCATGGAGACCCATTGTGCGGTCTCCAGCTACACCCCGGATGGGAAGCTCACCGTATGGACCTCCACCCAGTCGCCTTACTACATCCAGGTGCTTCTGGCCTGGACCCTGGGCCTCCGGGAGAACGACGTCCGGGTGATCTCCCGCTACGTGGGGGGTGGCTTCGGCAGCAAGTTCGAGCTCGACTCGGCCCAGTTCTGCTCGGCCCTCTTGTCGATGAAGCTCTGCCGGCCCGTCAAGATCGTCCTCACCAGGGAGGAGGAGTTCACCGCCACCAAGCGCCGCACCCCGATGTACTACTACGTGAGGACCGGGGTGAAGGAGGACGGCACCTTCGTGGCCCGGGAGACCAGGGTCTTCACCGACGGCGGGGCCTACACCTCCATGGGGGCCACAGCCCTTTACCTCACGGGGTTCTTCCACTCCTTCCCCTACAAGTGGCCCAATTACCGCTACGACGGTTATCGCGTCTACACCAACACCATGCCGTCCTCGGCCATGAGGGGCTTCGGGGCGCCTCAGGCCATCTTCGTGAGCGAATCGCAGATAGACATGATCGCCGAGGACCTG
>QMLK01000236.1 GCA_003646705.1 Deltaproteobacteria bacterium
GCAAGATCTCTTTGGCCTCCTCTTCGTCCTTCAGGAGCCGCAGAAGGAAGCAGAAGAGCGGTCCTTGGCATTTGCGCACCCTCCGCAGGAACTCTTCGCCTTTCATCGGCTCTTCTTAGACGGTCTACGACAGAAGGGGTTTAACGGTCAGGGAGGACCACCTGCAGGAGCTCCTCCTCCTTGGCCCGCATGAGGGCCTCCTCCTCTCCCCCCCTTTCGTGGTCGTATCCGAGGAGGTGCAGCACCCCATGGGCCAGCAGCAAGGCCATCTCCTCCTCGAGGCTCACACCCCTTTCGCGAGCCTCCCGTTCGGCGGTCTCTGTGGATATGACCACATCGCCGAGGGGGAAGGACTGGGGTCCCTCCATGGGGAAGGCCAGCACATTGGTGGGGCGGTCGCGCCCCAGGTACCTGCGGTTGAGCTCCCTTATCTCGGCGTCCTCCACCAGCAGCACGCTCAGCTCCCGCCCCTTGAGGCCCAAGTGTCGAAGGATCCGCTCCGCCCACTCCTTCACCCCTTGGGGGTCGACCCTCTTGGTCCTCTGTCTGTCCTGGACGATTACGTCCACAGGGGCTACCCCTCCTGAGGGGGGTGCTCCCTTTCGGCCCTTTCGTAGGCCTTGATGATGTCCTGGACTATGGGATGGCGGATGACGTCCCGCTCGCTGAAGTAAATGAACCTGATCCCTTCTATCCCCCTGAGGATGTGTTGGATCTGGATGAGTCCCGAGGTCTCCCCCTCGGGCAGGTCCACCTGGGTGATGTCCCCGGTGATCACCACCTTGGAGCCGAAGCCCATCCTCGTGAGGAACATCTTCATCTGCTCGGGCTTGGTGTTCTGGGCCTCGTCCAGGATCACGAAGGCGTCGGTCAAGGTCCTGCCCCTCATGAAGGCCAAGGGGGCCACCTCGATGATGCCCCTTTCGATTAGCCGGGAGGCCTGATCGTAATCGATCATGTCGTAGAGGGCGTCGTAGAGGGGCCTGAGATAGGGGTTTACCTTCTCGTAGAGGTCCCCCGGCAGGAAGCCGAGCTTCTCGCCCGCCTCCACCGCCGGCCTGGCCAAGATGATCCTCTTCACCTCCTTCTTGGTGAGGAAGTTGAGGGCCATGGCCATGGCGAGGTAGGTCTTCCCCGTGCCCGCAGGCCCTATCCCCACCACGATGGGGTAACGCCTGATGGCGTCGATGTACTCCTTCTGGGTGACCGTCTTGGGGGTGATCACCTTCTTTCGGGCCGATACGAAGACCGTGTCGAGGAACACCTCCTCGAGCTTGGCCGAGTCGTCCCCGCAGATGATCCTCAAGGCGTACTCCACGTCGGTGCTGTAAAGGGGGTAGCCCTTCCCGATGAGGGCGTAAAGCTCCTTCAGGGCCTTCTCCGCAAGTCCCCGTCCCTCCTCCTCTCCTTCGATGACCACCTTCCCCCCCTTGGTGTGGATCCTCACCCCCAGGTGTCGCTCGAGGATCCTCAGGTGTTCGTTCCCGGGGCCGAAGAGGGTTCGGGCCTTCTCTACGTCGCGGAACTCGAGGCTGGTCTCAGGGGGTTTCATGGCGCAATCTCTTCACCTCTTGGACGATCAGGGGCAGGGTCTTGCCGGCCTCCCCCTGGATGAGGTAGTCGGAGATGGAGCCTGTGAGCACCGTCGGTTCCTTGTTTATCTCGATGACGATCGCCCCTTGGCGTTTGGCCAAGATGGGCAGCTCCCCCGCGGGGAAGACCACCGCAGAGGTGCCGACCACCAGCATCAGGTCGCAGCTCCTGGCCTCTTCGAGGGCCCTCCTCTGGGCCTGCCAGGGGATGGGCTCGCCGAAGAAGACCACGTCGGGCTTCAGGATCAGGTCGCAATGGGGGCAACGGGGAGGTATCTCCTCTGGGGTGATCCCTTCAGAGGGCCTCCTCCAACCGCACCCCAGGCATACGAGCCAGTCCTGGGTGCCGTGGAACTCGATGACCTCTCGGCTCCCCGCCCTCTGGTGGAGGCCGTCCACGTTCTGGGTGATGACCGCCCGCAAAAGCCCCAACTCCTCCAGCTCCGCCAAGGCCCTGTGGGCCGGATTGGGTTTGGCTCCGAGGGTGAGCTCCAGCATCTCCCTCAACATCCTCCACACCTTCTCGGGGTCGCGCCGGAAGGCCTCTATGTGGGCGTACTCGTCGGGGTCGAAGCGGCTCCAGAGGCCTCCAGGGCTGCGGAAGTCGGGGATGCCGCTCTCCACGGAGATCCCCGCCCCCGTGAAGGCCACAGCCCTACGGGCCTTGAGGATGTCCTCGGCTGCCCTCCTGATCAGACCTCGATCCACCCTTTACCTCCTTACAATTATTATAACCTTTCACGAGGACCAAGGCGATGGACCATCGCCTCTTGAGGAAGGGGTCCTGCCGGAGCAAGACCTGAAAGGGGAGGCCTTCTGCCTCGAGGGTCCTCAACCCCTCGGGCTTGGTCAACAGGTATAGCCCCTCCCCTTGGGCGATCCGTCTCTTCAGCTCCTCGATGCCTATCCCCTTGAGCTTCCCGTCCCATTCGTTCTGGAGGGTGAGCCCTCCCTCTTGGAAGAGCAGGGGAGGCTGATCCCCCAGGAGGGCCTTCACCCGGTTGCAGAAGGGATGGGGGGTTTTGTACCAGAGGAATTGCGGGAGGACGTAGAGGTTGTAGGTGAGGAAGAAGAGGACGGCGAAGCCCACCCCGGAGGGGAGGAAGGTCCAAAATTGCCTTCGCCTCAGCCCCCAAAGGGTGGAGAGCCCGCAGAGGAGGAAGAGGGGCGACAGGATGAAGGGCCAGGGGTTGGCCCCCCCGC
>QMLK01000237.1 GCA_003646705.1 Deltaproteobacteria bacterium
CGGCGTACCTGCGGTAGATCTGGAGGCGCTCTGACTGCCTCGAGACCTCAGACCAGCTCAGGCCAAGCCACCTCAGGTCCTCGAGGATCCCCTCCTCGTACCCCTCGAGGGAGCGCTCGGGGTCGGTATCCTCGATCCGCAGCAGGAAGGTACCCCCTTCCCTCTGGGCGAAGAGCCAGTTGTAGAGGGCCGTGCGGGCGTTGCCCACGTGAAGCAGCCCCGTGGGACTGGGGGCGAAGCGGACCCGGGGCTTCATCTCCTCAGCAGCGCCACGGCCAAGGCCCCTATGCCCTCGCCCCTCCCAAGGGCCCCCAGGGCCTCCGGGGACTTCACCTTGATGGACAGCACCTCAAGGGGAAGGGCCATGACCTCGCTCAGCCTCTTCCGCATCTGTTCGAGGAAAGGGGAAAGGCGGGGGGCCTGGGCCAGGACCACCGCATCCACGTTCCCTATCTCCCATCCTCGAGCTCGGACCATCCTCGCCACCTCAGCGAGCAACTCGAGGCTCGATATCCCCCGGTAGCGGGGGTCCTCAGGGGGGAAGTGCCCTCCCAGATCCCCCAGGGAGGCCCCCCCGAGCAGGGCATCGCATATGGCGTGCACCAGCACATCGGCGTCGGAGTGCCCCCCAAGCCCCCTCTCGAAGGGGATCTCAACGCCCCCGAGGAGCAGGGGGCGCCCCTCCACCAGAGGGTGTAGGTCCCAGCCGATCCCCACCCTCAGATCATCCCTCCTTGGGCCGTCCAAAGATCATCCTCCCCGCAGGGGTCTGGAGCACACTGGTCACCAGGACCGCCAGCTCCTGGCCGATCAGCCGCTTGCCCCCCTCGACCACCACCATGGTGCCGTCCTCGAGATAGCCCACGCCCTGCTCCGGCTCTTTCCCCTCTCGGATGATCTGCACGTGGATGCTCTCGCCGGGGAGCACCACCGGCCTCAAGGCGGTGGAGAGCTCGTTGATGTTCAGGACCTCGATGCCGTGGAGCCCCGCCACCTTGTTGAGGTTGTAGTCGTTGGTGATGATCTTTGCCCCACGGCGCTTGGCCAGCTCCACCAGCTTCCCATCCACCTCCTTTATCTCGGGGATGTCCTCCTCGACGATCTCCACCCGGGCCTTGGACTGCTTCTGGAGGCGGTCGAGCACATCTAAGCCCCGTCTGCCCCGGTTCCGCTTCAGCGGATCGGTGGAGTCGGCGATGTGCTGCAACTCCCGCAGGACGAACTGGGGGATGAGGATGGGACCCTCGAGGAAGCCCGTCTCGCAGACGTCAGCGATCCGGCCGTCGATGATGCTGCTGGTGTCCAGGACCTTCGGCACCTCGGCCCGGGTCTCTATCCTCCTGTTGATGAAGAGGGCCACCTCCCTGCCCTTCCTGCCACCTGCCACGAGCCCCATGAAGCCGATCACGAGGAGGACCAAAGGAGCCGCCCAGGGGGGGAAGAGGGGCCAGAGGAGCCTCCCGAGCAGCAGAAAGAGGATCATCCCTCCAAACCCCCCCATGAGGGTGGGGAGCGAAACCCTGGAGATCCACCGCCCCACCACCGTGGCCCCTCCACCCAGAAGGGCACCGAAGAGGCCACCCAACAGCGTCCCATAGGGCCAAGGGAGGAAGGCCTCCCCCCTGTAGGCCCCGACGAGGAAGCAGAGGACGACGAGAAAAAGATAAAGAAGCCCTTTCATCTCTATCCCTCCTTCCCCTAAAAAGACAGGGCCAAAAGGCCCTCCGAATCGTAAGAACCTCTCCAGGCCTTCTCCACGACCTTCCCAACGGACCGGACTCCTCACTCAGGGTTTGGGCCCTGCTACGGGCGGGCCCAAGGGGGAGGAGATGTCAAGGGAGACGGGCCTGAAGCTCTCGGCGTATCTCCCGTTCCTCGGCCTTCTTGGCCACGGCCAGTTCCTGCACGAGCAACCGCTGGGCGGTCTCCATCAGCTTCTTCTCGCCGAAGGAGAGGCCTTTGGAGCCCTTAAGCAGGTGCAGTTCCTTCAGGACCTTGGCCACCTCGAAGATGGAGCCGCTGTTGATCCTCTCCCTGTAGCTGCGATACCTCTGGTTCCAGGGCTGGTGGCTCGAATGGTTGACGTCCTCCTTCTTGGAGAGCAGGGCGTAGACCTCTTCCACCTGGGAGGGATCTATCACCTCGCGCATCCCCGCGGTCTCGGCGGTCTTCACGGGAACCATCAGCGTCATGTTGGTGTTCAAGGTCCTCAGGATGTAGACCTTCTCCACCTCACCGTTCACGCTTATCTCCTGGACGTCCTCTATCACGCCAACCCCATGGCCAGGATAGACCACAAACCTCCCTATCTCGAACATCTCTCCCCTCCTGCTCACGGCTTGGAAGCCTGCTCAGGGGGCCTCCTCCCCTCTTCGTAGAAAAGGACCAAGTCGGCCCGCGTAAAACCCTCTCCCTCCACCCCCTTCGCCATGGAGGCGTCCACCCCGAAGAGCCTCGAGACCTCCACCCGTCCCTTTCTCCTGTGATCGAGGGGTGAATAGACCTCCAAGAGATCGCCTTCCTTCAGGCCGCTTTCGCCGCCGGCGAAGAGATACACCTTGTCCCCCTCCACCAGCGCCACCCTCGTAAACCACCCCATCTCTTCAAGCAGGCCCTCTATCTTTGAGATGCCTCCCTGCAAGGCCTTCCTCAACAGCTCCCGTCCCTCCCCCTGGGAGGTGGCCTGAAGGGGAAATTCATCCAGCAGGTCCCCCTTCAGGGTATCGTAGACCTGCAACTTGACCTCGACAAAGCCACCCTCCCTGGAGGAAAAGGGTCCGTAGACCGTACC
>QMLK01000238.1 GCA_003646705.1 Deltaproteobacteria bacterium
ATAAAGGTCGATAACATAACTTTATAGAAGCAAAAAACGTAGTTTATTGTTAGTTATTTCACAAATTGAAATTGCTTTCTAACTCCTCTCAAGCCCTTTGTCAAGTCTTAGAGGGAGCAAAAATTACCTTTTTGAAAATGTCCTCACAAATTTGACGAACTTGGCAACTTTAGGAGGGATATGTCTTTTGCGGTAGGCCACGTAACACTTGAGAAAAGGAATCCCTTCCGCGAGTTTTGCCTCCCTAAGCTCTCCCCTCTCCAGTTCCCCTGTTACCACACCCCTCGGGAGGAAGGTAACTCCCATTCCCCCTTTGACCATTTCCTTGATGGCCTCGGTACTGCCGGAAACTGCGACCACATCGAAGTCCTTCAACCTCATTCCCTTCTCACGGAAGTGGTCCTCGAGGATAGCCTTCATCCCTACGGCCTCCTCCCGTAGGAAGACCCGTTTTCCCTTGAGGTCTTGGAGCGAGAGCTCCTGCAGGTGGCAGTTGGGAGACACGATCAACAGGAAGGACTCCTGCCATACTTCCTCGATGAGGATCTCTTTATGGGAAGCCTTGATCTCCAGCAGCCCCACATCAAGGTTGCCGTTCAGGAGTCCCTCGAAGATGGGGGGAAAATAGCTGATCTTCGCCTCCACCTCTACTTTGGGGAAGTTCTCGCGGAAGGCCTCTAAGATCCTGGGGAGGAAGAACTCCCCGATCATCGGGCAGGCCCCAACGGAGATTAAGTCCTTGACCCCCCGGGCGTACTCCTCCATTTCGGCGCTGAGGTCCGCGTAGAGGCCGATGATCCTCTTGGCATACTTATAAAGGATCTCTCCGGCAGGGGTGGGACTCACCCCCGCCTTTCCCCTGCTGAGGAGGGCAAGGGCGAACTCCTCCTCAAGGGTCTTGATCTTGTACGTCACCGCAGGTTGGGTCAGGTGGAGCTCCCTGGCCGCCTCGGTGAAGCTCCCCTTGTCCACCACGGTGACGAAGATCCTCAGGCTGGAAAGGTCGGCCATGATCTCGAGAAGGTCAAGGTCTTACGGAAACCGCGCTCCCGAACAGAAGCCTAACAAAAAATTTTAAGGGCGTCAAAACCCTCGAGCCTTGCCTTGCAGGGCTATACACAGGACGGGGGGCCCTTTTCTGTGTTAATATCCCTAATTCCATGGACAAAAGGCCCCTCTTCCCCCTCTTCTTCGCCATCTTCAACGCCACCCTGGGGATGGGGATCGTGGCCCCCTTCCTGCCCCTTTACGCCCAGCACTTCGGGGCCTCAAGCGCCGCCATCGGTCTGGTCTTCGGAGTCTTCGCCCTTTCGCGGAGCCTCCTCCTGCCGGTGGTGGGAAGGCTATCGGACCGCTGGGCCAAGAAGCCCTTCATCGCAGGGGGGCTGCTGCTGTTCTCCCTCTCCTCCCTCGCCTACCTCCTCTGCCGGGACGTCCCCCAGTTGATAGGGGCCAGGGTCCTACACGGCCTGGCCGCCGCCTTGGTGATGCCGGCCTCCCTGGCCTACATGGGCGAGCTGTCGCCCAAGGGGAGGGAGGCGGGCCATATGGGCCTCTTCAACGCCTTCTTCTTCGGGGGGCTGGCCGCAGGACCCCTCCTGGGAGGGGGGTTGAGGGACCTCTGGGGCATGAAATCGAGCTTCGTCACCATGGGGGCCTTGGCCTTCTTGGCCTCCCTGGTGACCTTCCTGGCGCTCCCCTACGACAGGCCGGGGGGAGGGCCGAAGACGATGGTCCCGTGGCGAAGCCTCCTCCGGAGGCGACCCCTGCTCGGCGTGCTGCTGATACGCTTCTGCTTCTCCGTGGGCATAGGGATCACCTGGACCTTCCTACCCTTACTTGCCACCGGGCGATGGGGGCTCTCCAGTTCCCATATAGGGCTGCTCATCTCCCTCAACGTGATCACGGCCATGCTCCTGCAGGCCCCTTCAGGCTTCCTCAGCGACCGATTGGGCAGGAAGGGCTTCGTCCTCGTGGGAGGGGGAGCCACCGCCCTCTGCCTCTATTTCATCCCATGGGCCCACGGCTTTCGGGGGTTGCTCCTGTTGAACCTCCTGTTCGGCATCTCCGGGGGGCTTTCCATACCGGCCCTGATGGGTATATTGGTGGAGGAGGGCAAGGACCTGGGAGGGATAGGGACGGTGATGGGGGTAATGGTGACGGTCCACAGCTTCGGCATGTTCCTCGGGCCCATCTTCGGGGGGCTGGTGGTGGACCGCATAGGGATCGGCGGGGCCTTTCAAGCAGGGGCGGCCTTGAGCCTCTTGGGGGTGCTGAGCTTCTGGGGCCTTTACCGTAAGGGACAGGGGGGATGAGGATGGAACCTTTCCCCCTCAAGGTCTTCACCGTCAGCGAGCTCACTGCCAGGATCCGCGACCTGCTCGAGGGGGAATTCGACGAGGTCCTGGTGGAGGGGGAGATCTCCAATCTGCGCGTGCCCCGCTCAGGCCACCTCTACTTCACCCTCAAGGACGAACGCAGTCAGATGAGGGCGGTCCTCTTCAAGACGCAGTTCCGCTACCTCAGGTTCGACCCCGAGGACGGACAGCATGTGCTCTGCTGGGGGAGGCTCAGCGTGTACGAACCCCGGGGGGAATATCAACTCCTGGTCGACTACATGGAGCCGAAAGGGCTGGGGGCCCTGCAGTTGGCCTTCGAGCAGTTGAAGGAACGGTTGGCCTCCGAGGGGCTCTTCGACCCCTCCAGGAAGAGACCCCTCCCCCTCCTGCCGCGCAAGATCGGGATCGTCACCTCCCCCACCGGGGCGGTGATCAGGGA
>QMLK01000239.1 GCA_003646705.1 Deltaproteobacteria bacterium
ATGGGCAGGGCCTGAAGCCTCCTCCTCTTTCTCTCCTCGAAGAAGGCACGGGGGCCCTGGGCAAACAGACCGAGGACCTCCCCGAGGGGGGAGAAGGCCTCAAGGACTCGCTCTGCCACCTCCTTGGGCAAGGGCCCTTCCTCCGATACCCGGTTCACCTCCCTGGCCAGCTCGAAGAAGGGGGCGAGGGCCCGGGGGGTGTTGAAGTCATCGTCCATGGCTTCCCGAAAACGCCGAGGTAGGTCATCGAGCAGTCCCAGCACCTCCGCCCAGTCCCCCCCGGTGGAGGCGCCTCCGTCGAGGGACTCCTCGGCCCTTAGGAGCAGGCCGTAGAGGCGCTCCAGGGCGCGCTCCGATTCCCTTAAGCGCTCGGGGGAGTAGTCCACAGGGCTGCGGTAGTGTCGGCTGAGCAGGAACAGCCTCAGGGCCTCGGGGTGGTACTCCTTCAAGATATCCCTGATGGTGACGATGTTGCCGAGAGATTTGGACATCTTGCTGCCCCGGATCTCGACGAAGCCGTTGTGGAGCCAGTAGCGGACAAAGGGTTTGCCCGTGGCGGCCTCAGATTGGGCGATCTCGTTCTCGTGGTGGGGGAAGATCAGGTCCTGGCCGCCCCCGTGGATGTCCAGGGTCTCACCCAGGTACTTCTGGCTCATCACCGAGCACTCCAGGTGCCAGCCCGGCCGTCCGCGCCCCCAAGGGGAATCCCACCAGGGTTCCCCGGGCTTGGAGGCCTTCCAGAGGGCGAAGTCCAAGGGGTTGCGCTTCTTGGGATCGGGCTCCACCCTGGCCCCGGCCAGCAGCTGCTCGATGCTCCTGCCCGAGAGCTTGCCGTAGCCTGGGAAGCTCTCCACCGAGAAGTAGACGTCGCCTTCGGCCACATAGGCGTGGCCCTTGGAGAGCAGCGCCTTGACCATCTCGATCATCTCCGGGATGTGCTCCGTGGCCCGGGGCTCTACAGCGGGGCGCTTGAGGCCCAAGGGGTCGGTGTCGCTGTAGAAGGCCTCGATGTAGCGCTCCGCCACATCCCCGAAGGTGACCCCTTCGGAGGAGGCCCGGGCGATGATCTTGTCGTCCAGATCTGTGAAGTTCCTCACGTACCTGACCCGGTAGCCCTCCCACAGCAGGTAGCGGTAGATCACATCGAAGACCACAAGGCTTCGGGCGTGGCCGATGTGACAGAGGTCATAGACCGTGACCCCACAGACGTACATCCCCACCTCAGGGGGGTTCAAAGGGCGAAACTCCTCCTTGCGACGGTTCAAGGTGTTGAAGACCGAAAGGGACATGCCTTGACCTCCTCTATCCCTTATCCCTGCCCTCCCCTGATGAGCTTGAGGGCCGCATCCAGACGGGCCTTCAACCTCTCCTCCCCCAGCAGCTCTATCACCCTCCGGAGCTCTGGGCCCTCGGTCCTCCCCGTAAGGGCGGCCCTCAGGGGCCTGAAGAGCTGCCTGCCCTTAAGGCCCCGCTCCGTCAACCGCTCGATCCACCCCTCCTTGCCTCCCCCTGTGAGCTCCTCGAGGGCCGCCTCAATGACCCCCTGAGCCCCCTCCTCCTTGAGGACCGAGAGGGCATCCTCCCCCATCGGGGGCACCTCCTCAAGGAAGATAGGCAGAAGTTTGGGGAAATCAAGCAGTGTGGAGGCGTTATCCTTCAAGGCCTCAAGGTATGCCTCCACCCCTGGGGGCATGGTCAGCAGGGCCTGCAGGGCCCCCTTCAGCTCCTCCCCCGAGGCCCTCCTCAGGTGGGCGCGGTTGAGCCAGAGGAGCTTCTTGAGGTCGAAGATCGACTGCTTGGAAGAGATCCCCTCGAGGGAAAAACGCCCTATCAACTCAGGCCACCCCAGGACCTCATCGCCCTTGACCGCCCCTCCCAGCAGGGCCAGGTAATTGGCCAGGGCCACGGGCAGGATCCCCATCTGTCTGAGATCCCCCACCGATTCCGCACCATGGCGTTTGGACAGGATCTTCCCATCGGGCCCCAGCAGAAGCGGCAGGTGGCCAAACTGAGGGGGATCCCAGCCAAGGGCCCGGTAAAGCAGGATCTGCCTCGGGGTGTTGGAGAGGTGGTCCTCACCCCGGATCACGTGGGTGATCCCCATCAGGTGGTCGTCGACTACGCAGGCGAAGTTGTAAGTGGGCCAGCCATCGGAACGCAAGATGATGAAATCGCCGATCTCGGCGTTGCGGAAGGCCTTGCGCCCGAAGACCAGGTCCTTGAAGGCCGTCTCCCCCTCCTGCGGAACCGAAAACCTCAAGGAGGGGCTGCGGCCGGAGGCCTCGAGGCGCCTCCTTTCCGCCTCCCCGAGCCTTCGGCAGCGGCCGTCATAACGGGGAGGCCTCCCCTCGGCGAGCTGAAGCCTCTTCATCTCGGCGAGCTCCTCAGGGGTGCAGTAGCAGCGATAGGCCCTCCCCTCATCGAGCAGCCGCTCGGCGTATCTGCGGTAGATCTGGAGGCGCTCTGACTGCCTCGAGACCTCAGACCAGCTCAGGCCGAGCCACCTCAGGTCCTCGAGGATCCCCTCCTCGTACCCCTGGAGGGAGCGCTCGGGGTCGGTATCCTCGATCCGCAGCAGGAAGGTACCCCCTTCCCTCTGGGCGAAGAGCCAGTTGTAGAGGGCCGTACGGGCGTTGCCCACGTGAAGCGGCCCCGTGGGACTGGGGGCGAAGCGGACCCGGGGCTTCATCTCCTCAGCAGCGCCACGGCCAAGGCCCCTATGCCCTCGCCCCTCCCAAGGGCCCCCAGGGCCTCCGGGGACTTC
>QMLK01000240.1 GCA_003646705.1 Deltaproteobacteria bacterium
GGTCCTGCTGGGGATGGCCTTGGCGGTCTATCGTCGCTGGGGGATGGAGGTCCCCCGTCTCGTGAGCAACTCCATGGACCTTTACGCCATCGTTGCGGTGGCGCTGATCATCGTCTCTGGGTTCCTCCTCGAGGGGGTGAAGATTACCTCTCGATCGGTCTACCTGCGGATGGTTCAAGAGTACGCCGATCTGAGCACCCCTGAGGAGGAGAGGGCCTTGGAGGCCTACTGGGTGGCCAAGTTCGGGCTCATCTCCCCCGCCGTGAAGGGGCCCGTAGAGGAGGGCCTCCTCCGGATGGGAGAGGAGCTTCACGAGATGAGCTGTGCGGGTTGTCACTCCAGGCCCCGATGGGCCTTCCTCGGCTACGGAGTGGCCCGGGCCATCAAGCCGGTGGCCCTCCCGCTGGACAGGGCGGGGGCTGCAGAGGGGCTCTGGTGGGTCCACGTCCTGGCGTGCTTGGTGGCCTTGGCCTTCTTGCCCTTCAGCAAGTTCTTCCACCTCCTCACCGCCCCCCTGTGCCTCCTCTGCAACGCCGTGATGGAACGGGGCAGGTCGTCCCCGGCGAACCTCACCACGAAGCGGATGATAGAGCTGGATGCCTGTACCCACTGCGGTACCTGCACTGTGCGATGTTCCGCTGCCCCGGTGGTGGAGGTGATGCCCAATAGCGACGTGCTGCCCTCCGAGAAGATCGCCTCCCTCAAGGTCTTGGCCTCCGGCAAGGAGCTGTCCCGCAGGAGGTTGGAGGAGCTCCTCGAGGGGATCTACCTCTGCACCAACTGCTACCGCTGCACGGTGGTCTGCCCGGTGGGGATCGACTTGCAAGACCTCTGGTTCGAGGCCAGGGAGGCCCTGTTCCGGAGGGGTGTGGTAGAGGTCTCGGTCCTTTCGCCCCTGTCCTTCTTCAGGGGGTTGATGAGGGCTGAGGTCGAAGAGGGCTACGAGGTCCCCCTCGCAGGGGCGAAGGAGGCCATCGCGGCCAGGTTTCAGCCCGCCGAGGAGCCCATCCAGGTCCCCACAGATGCGGAGCTGCAGGGGCGGTTGGACCTGTCGGCCGATGCCCGGACCTTCCACGTCTGTTTCAGCTGTCAGACCTGCAGCAACGCCTGCCCCGTGGTGGCCAACTACGATGACCCCGAGGGGGCCTTGGGCCTTTTGCCCCATCAGATCATGCGCGCCTGTGCCCTGGGGTTGAGGGAGTTGGCCTTCAGGGCCGAGATGCTTTGGCGTTGTCTCACGTGTTATCAATGCCAGGAGCTCTGCCCCCAAGGGGTGCGGGTGGCGGACGTGCTCTACGAGCTGAAGACCTTGGTCGTGGAGTCGATGAAAGGGAAAGAGGATGAGGTTCGCCCTCTTCGTCGGCTGTAACATCCCAGCGCGACTGCCCCAATATGAGGCCTCCACGAGGGCTGTCCTTGAGAGGTTTGGGGTCGAGCTCATCGAGCTCAAGGAATTCAACTGTTGTGGGTACCCCTTGAGGAACGTCAACTTCAAGGCCTTCCTGTTGCTCTCGGCCAGGAACCTCGCCCTGGCCGAGGGGAAGGGGTTGGAGGTGATGGTCCTCTGTCAGTGCTGTTACGGCAGCCTCAAGAAGGCACAGCAGTTCCTCAAGGAGGACCCTTCGATGCTTCAGGAGGTCAACCGCCTCCTCGGGAGGGAGGGCTTGGGCTACAAGGGCGAGATCGAGGTGAAGCACCTCCTTCAGGTGCTCCACCGGGACGTGGGGGTGGAATCGATAAGGGAGAAGGTCAGGCGGCCCCAGCAAGGGTTGAGGGTCGCCGCCCACTACGGCTGTCACGCCCTGAGGCCGAGCCCCGTGGTCCAGTTCGATGACCCTTCGTCGCCGAGCCTTCTGGAGGAACTCGTGGAGGTCACGGGGGCGGAGGCCGTCCCCTGGGGGAGGAGGCTTGACTGTTGCGGCGCCCCCCTCTTGGGGGTGGATGACGATCTGTCCATGGCCCTCACCAGGGCGAAGCTGGAGGATGGAGCACGGGCTGAGGCCCACTGCCTCTGCGTGGCCTGCCCCTATTGTCAGCTCCAGTTCGACACCGTCCAGGAGAGGATGCTCTCGGAGGGCCGCATAGAGAGGCCGCTTCCCTCCATCCTCTATCCCCAACTCTTGGGGCTCTCCCTCGGGGTGGATGGAGGGGTCCTCGGCCTGGACAGCAACAGGGTACCCCTTCGGTTGGGGGAGATCTCGGGGGCGTAGGGATGCAGGAGGTGCACGGGGCGGTCTTGGTGCTCGGGGGCGGTATAGGGGGGGTTCAGGCCTCCCTAGACCTGGCAGAGGCGGGCTTCAGGGTCTACCTGGTGGAGAGCTCCCCCTCCATCGGAGGCCGGATGGCGCAACTCGATAAGACCTTCCCCACCAACGACTGTTCCATGTGCATCCTCTCGCCCAAGCTGGTGGAATGCGGCAGGCACCCCAATATAGACCTCTTCACCTATTCCGAACTCCTGGCCCTGGAGGGCGAGCCGGGGGCCTTCAAGGCCAGGGTGCTCAAGCGCGCCCGTTACGTCAGGGAGGATCTCTGTACCGGCTGCGGCACCTGCCAAGAGAAGTGTCCTCGCAAGGCCCCGAGCGAGTTCGACCAAGGCCTGGGCACGAGGAAGGCCATCTACGTCCCCTACCCCCAGGCCATACCCAACGTGCCGGTCATCGATAGGGAGATCTGCACCTACTTCCTGAAGGGGAAGTGCAGGCTGTGTGAGAAGAACTGTCCCACCGGGGCTATAGACTACGAACAGCAGGAC
>QMLK01000241.1 GCA_003646705.1 Deltaproteobacteria bacterium
CGTCGTCGTGAACCATGTGGAGATGGACCACACGGGGGCCCTCCCCGAGGTGATGGAGGTGGCGAAACCGGAGAAGCTCTTCTGTTCCCCCAAGGGAAAGGAGAACCTGCTCAAACACTTCCACCGGGATGACTGGCCCTACGAGGTAGTTAAAACCGGTGACCGGCTCTCCCTGGGCGGAAGGACGGTGACCTTCATCGAGACCAGGATGCTGCACTGGCCGGACAGCATGTTCTCCTACCTCATGGAGGACAGGCTCCTGATATCCCAGGACGCCTTCGGGCAGCACTGGGCCACAAGCGGCCGTTTTGACGATGAGGTGGATCGTGGGGAGTTGATGCAGCAGGCCGCCAAGTACTACGCTAACATCCTGCTGCCCTACTCCAACCTGGTACAGAAGCTCCTCGGGGACCTCGGGGAGATGGGCCTTGAGCCGGAGATCATCGCCCCGGATCACGGCCTCAGCTGGCGGAAGGACCCGGGGATGATCCTTGAGGCCTACGGGCGCTGGAGTCAGCAACGGGCCAAGCCCAAGGTCGTCGTGGTCTACGACACCATGTGGCACAGTACCGAGCGGATGGCTCAGGCCATAGCCGAGGGCTTGGCCAGGGAGGGGGTGGAGTACCTGGTGATGGACCTGAAGGTGAGCCACCGAAGCGATGTGGTCACGGAGCTCCTGGAGGCAAAGGCCCTCCTTGTGGGCTCCCCCACCTTCAACAACGGGATGCTTCCCACCGTGGCCGACTTCCTCCATTACCTCAAAGGGCTCAGGCCCAGGGGGAAGATCGGGGCAGCCTTCGGTTCCTACGGTTGGAGCGGGGAGTCGGTGAAGCTGATCAACGCAGAGCTCGAGGCGATGAAGGTGGATCTGGTCGATGAGGGGATCTCGGTGAAGTTCGCCCCCAGCGGGGATGACCTCAAGAGGTGTCGGGAGCTCGGCCAAAGGGTGGGGAGGACGGTGAAGGAGACCCTCTGATGGCCTCCTTAGGGGGAGAGCCGGTGGGGATAAGGGCCTCGGAGAAGGGACCCCTTCCGAGGGGAAGGGTCCTGAAGGTCCTCTTGGCATCCCTCCTCCTTTCGTGTCTCGCCCTTCAACCCCTCTACGGTGCAGGGAAGCTCAGTCCCGCGAGCGAAGAGTGCATCGACTGCCACAGCACCGTCACCCCCGGGATCGTCGACGACTGGCAGCGGAGCCGTCACGCCCGCTTCAGCCCTCAAGACGCGGTGAAGGTCCCAGGGCTGAAGAGGAGGTTTTCGGCGCAGAGGCCCCCGGAGGGGATGGAGGACCACGTGGTGGGCTGCGCGGAGTGCCATACCTTAGACCCCGAGCTCCACAAAGATACCTTCGACCACAACGGCTACCGGGTCCACATCGTGGTGACCCCTCGGGACTGCGCCCGGTGTCACCCAAAGGAGGTGGCCGAGTACGACCAGAACCTCATGTCCAAGGCCCACGGGAACCTGGTGGCCAACCCGCTGTATCAGATGCTCGTGGAGGCCGTCGACGGCCTTCAGATCCCCGTGGGAGAAGACCTGGTCCTCCTCGGCCCCGATGAGCTGACCAGGGCCGACTCCTGTCTCTTCTGTCACGGCACCAAGGTGGAGGTGGGGAGTTTTGAGCTCCGGGAGACCGAGTTCGGGGAGATGGCCTTTCCCGTCCTTTACGGGTGGCCCAACCAGGGCACCGGCAGGGTCAACCCCGATGGGAGCCTGGGGGCCTGTTCCTCCTGCCACAGCCGCCACCGCTTCTCCATAGCCGAGGCGCGAAAGCCCTACACCTGTGGGGGGTGTCACAAGGGGCCCGACGTGCCCGCCTACAAGGTCTACATGGTCAGCAGACACGGCACCATCTTCTCCTCCGAGGGCGACGAGTGGGACTTCGAGGCCGTCCCCTGGCGGGTGGGACGGCACTTCTCGACCCCCACCTGTGCCGCCTGCCACATGGGCCTCCTGGTGGACGAGGGAGGGGTGATGGTGCAGAGGACCCACAGGATGAACGATCGCCTCGCTTGGAGGATCTTCGGCCTCATCTACGCCCACCCCCATCCCAAGGATCCGGACACCTCCATCATGAGGAACAGAGGGGGACTGCCCCTGCCCACGGAGCTGACAGGGGAGCCCGCGAAGCCCTACCTGATAGACGAGCAGGAACAGGCGAGGCGGCAGGGGACCCTGGAGAAGGTCTGCTCGGCCTGTCACAGCCGGAATTGGGTGAGGGGTCACTTCGCCCGCCTCCAGAGGGCTATAGAGACCACCAACGAGATGACCCTCACGGCCACAAAGCTGCTGCTTCGGGCCTGGCAGGAAGGGGTGGCCAAGGGCCTCGAGGAGAAGGACAGCATCTTCAACGAGGCGATAGAGAGGAAGTGGGTCAGGCAGTGGCTCTTTTACGCCAACTCCGTCCGCTTCGCCTCGGCCATGGCGGGGGCCGATTACGGCGTCTTCGCCAACGGCAGGTGGTCCATGGGGGAGAACATCCAGGAGATGGCCGACTGGCTCCAGTTCAAGTCCTCTGCGAAGGGGAGGTAGTCTTGACCTGGATCAAGGCCATGTCCTTCGGGGTCCGCTATGGTGGGTAAAAAGTCGAGGAGGGTGTGAAGGGATGAGGATATTGGCGATCATCCAGGGCCATTACGGCGAGAGGATGGTTGATACCTGGAGGAGATATGGTCCCGAGGGGTGGCAGGTCGAGGCCCTGAGGATAGAGGGCCCCCTGCCCAGCATGATGGAGGACCCCTCCCAGTAC
>QMLK01000242.1 GCA_003646705.1 Deltaproteobacteria bacterium
CCCTTGGTGCTGTCCCTCATCCCCCTTGGTGAGGTCATCCCTTACGGTCTCTTGGCCTACGGCTTCGGCTATATGGGGATGATGTTGACCCCTATGCACCTCTGTCTCCTGGTCACCAAGGATTACTTCCGTGCCGACTTCCTCAAGACCTACCGTTACCTATGGAAGGCAGTGCTGTTCGTGATGCTCTGGACGGTCGGCCTCTTCGCCCTTTACAGGGCGATCCTTTAGGTCCGAGGGCGGTTGCGAGCCCGAGGAGTCATGTTATAATTTTAGTGAAATGTCTAGGAGGCGCAGGAAGGAGAACCTCGAGAAGCTCAAGGAGTTCTTCACCTGGGCCACCAGGAGGAGCTTCTGGGATCTGGACATAAGGGAGAGGAGGGTCAGCGACTACATAGCCGAGGTCTTGACCAACTTCGCCAGGACTGAAAACCTCTATCCCTTCAGGGGCAAGAGGGGGGAGAGGTTGGAGACCCTGGTGGAGCTGCTCCTTGAGGCCAATGAGATCACCCTCACCGGAGGGAGCCTTGTAAGGGAGAGGGAGATCCGCAAGCATGTGGGGGATTACGTCCTGTTCATGGCGGGGATGTTTCAGGAGTACGTCAAGCGACTCTCCCTGATGTCCTATTACCTGGAGGAAGGCTCCCGGGCCTACTGGTCAGTCGGCGAGATCGATCAGGCCCTCTTCAAGCCGGGGGCGGACCTCTTCAAGGAACTTTCCAGGAGGTTCGAACTTTACGTAGGGGCCCTCAACTACATGAGGAGGCTCTTCTTCCGGGACTCCTTGGGGGACCCCGGTACCTTCGGGACTGAGGTGAAGAGGTTGATCCTTTGAGCAAAAACAACAGCTCAGGAGGTGATGGAGATGCCCACCTATGAGTTCCGTTGTCCCAAGTGCAACGAGAACTTCTCCATTACCCTTAGGTTGAAGGAGTACGAAGAGAAGAACTACAGTTGTCCCAAGTGTGGCGAGAAGAAGCTGGAGCAACTGATCACTCCCTTCCTCACCAAGACCTCTAAGAAGAGCTGACGGTTAGTCTCACCCCTTGTAGCGTTCGACCTTCTGGCCACTCCGTGCTAAAATAGACACATGGAAGTTGGGCCACGAGAGGAGATCCTCTCCTGGATCTCCAAGTGTACTCAATGTGTCCAATGCTTGGAGCTTTGTCCCACCTATCAAATAACCTCGGAGCTTTCCTTCTCACCTGTGGGGCGCCTTGAGGCGGCCGCCCGGATCTTCGAAGGCGGTGAGATAGAGGGTCGGCTGGTGGAGACCGTCTACAGCTGCACGAAATGCGCGGCTTGTGAGGTCCTCTGCCCCGAGGGGGTGAAGGTGACGGAGGTGGTCCACGAGACGCGTAAGGAGTTGGCTCGCTTGGGGAAGATCCCCCCGGGGCAGGAGAGGATCGTCGAGGGGATCCTCAACCGTGGAAATGCTGTGGGGGGAGATCCCGCTAGGAGGCTCGAATGGCTCCCCGAGGACTTCGAGCAGAGGGATTCCGAGGTCTTGCTCTTCGTCGGATGTCTACCCTCTTACGTGGTCAAGGAGGCCGCTTCCGCCACTTACCTCCTCCTCAAGAAGCTCGGGGTGGACTTCATGATCCTGGAAGATGAGGGTTGCTGCGGCCTTTACCCCTACGAGATCGGCAGGACCGAGGTGGCCGCGGAGATCTTCGCCAAGAACGCCGAGCGGTTTAAGGACCTCGGCGTAAGGGAAATAATCGTCCCCTGCAACGGTTGCCTCAAGTGCTTCAAGTACTATTACACCGAGTTACTCGGCCCTCAGGACTTCACCGTTAAGCACGTCCTCGAGGTAGTCTTTGAGGAGATAAAGGGGGGCTCCATACCCCTCCAAGGGGCCCCACAGCGGCTGACCTTCCTGGACCCCTGTCGTCTGGCACGAGGCGAAGGTTTGGTGGAGGAGCCGCGAGAGCTCCTCAGGAGTTGCGGTGCGGAGCTGCAAGAGGGAGAGCGGACCGGCGTGGAGGCCCCATGCTGTGGGGCAGGGGCTGGTGTCCGTTCGCTGTACAAGGACCTCTCCGTCGAGATGGCCACAAAGGCCCTGAAGGGCTGTCCCTCGGAACACGTCGTCACCGCTTGTCCCTTCTGTGCCTTCAACCTGAGCTACGCTTCCCGCAAGAGGGATTTGGGGAAAAAGATCTCCTATTTCACCTCCTTAGTCCTCGCCTCCCTCCCCTCGGGTCTTTAAACCCCTTCCTCTCTTTCCGGTCTAAAGAATGGCCCTTTGAAGGCCGAAAAGTCCTCAAGAGGGAGGTCGAGGGATGAAGAGGGTGGCTTTGATCCTTTTGCTCCTTTTCTTTGCCTTTTCGGCAAGCTGTACGGTGAAGGTGCGGCCTTCGCCGCCACCGCCACCACCCCCAAAGGGGAAAGGCTGTTGTTGCTACAGGGTGTGGGTGCCCGGCCATTACAACTGGCGCGGGGTGTGGGTACCCGGCCATTGGACGTGGCGTTGTCCATAATGGAGCCGAAATGATCAGGAGGTCTCCGATGAAGAGGATGTCCTTGCTGTGGTCCTTCCTCATGCTCCTGCTGCTGTCCTCGGCTGCCTCGGGCCTCGAGGCCTTCAGGACTTGGGGCAGGCCGCAAGAGGTGAGGGGAGCCAGGTTTGAACTGTGGCATGATGAGGCTGGATGGCATTTGAGGTGGACGGGCGCTGGGTCCTCCCATCACTTTTTCGGCAAGATATGGGCCCCCGATGGAGAGCTGGTGATAACGGGACGTCA
>QMLK01000243.1 GCA_003646705.1 Deltaproteobacteria bacterium
GCGGCAGGGACAGGGAGGGGATGCTCGAGGTGATGAGGGACCCCCACGTGGGGACCTTCGGTGTGGCGGCGGTGGGCTGTGCGCTGATCCTGAAGTTCTCGCTACTGCTCAAGTTGCCCCAGGGCGGATGGAGGACCCTCGTCCTCTTTCCCGCCCTCGGGAGGATGGGACTGCTGATGCCCCTCTGCTCCCTACCCTACCTCCGGGGGGAGGGTAAGGTGAGCCCCTTCTTGCCCCTCCGAAGGGGGACCTTCCTCCGGGGGCTCCTCTTCACCGTGGTCCTCGGGGCCCTCCTTTACGGCCTCAGGGGACTTCTGGCCTTGTCCATCGTGCTCGGGTTCTGCTATCTTCTCTCCTCCCTCTTCCGAAGGAGGCTGGGCGGCATGACAGGAGACGTGCTGGGGGCTACGGTGGAGATGGCGGAGGTGGTGGCCCTCGTGGGCCTCAACCTTGGGCCATGACGGTGGAGCACGGCGGCAGGGTCTTTGAGGCCTCTGAAAGGCTCGGTCGTCCCCTCACCGAGATCCTCGATTTCTCGAGCAACACCAACGCCTTCTTCGATCTGGAGGGGGTGAAGGAACTCCTGAGGGGGAACCTCGACTGGCTGGCCCTCTACCCAGACCTGGACAGAAGCCGCAGGGCCCTTTCGTCCTTCCTCCAGATCCCGCCCTCCAACCTCTGGGTGGGGAACGGCTCGGGTCAGCTCATATACCTGGTCCTTCAGGCCTTAAGGCCCCGGGAGGTTCTGATCCCCGTGCCCACCTTCTCCGAGTACGAAAGGGCGGCTCAGGCCACGGGGGCAAAGGTCTCCTTCCTCCAATTGAGGCAGCAGGAGGGCTTTCGGCTGGAGCCCAGGGCCCTCCTTCAGGCCCTCAGCCCTGAGACCGAGGCGGTCTTCCTCTGCAACCCCAACAACCCCACAGGAGGGCTTGTGTCGGAGGAGGGGCTCTTCGAGCTCCACAGGGCCCTCGAGGGGAGGGGGATCTGGCTCTTGGTGGATGAGGCCTTCGTCGACTTCGTAGTCCCCCAGAGGAGGCCGTCCCTTGAGCGACGCGCCCTCGAGGGGAGGCTTGTGCTGCTCCGTTCCTTAACCAAGGCCTTGGCCATCCCGGGGCTTAGGCTCGGCTACATCGTAGGCCCTCAAGGGGTGGTGGAGAGGGTCGAAGGGATCTCGCCCCCTTGGCCCATAAGCACCTTCGCCCAACTGATCCTGGAGCACCTGGAGGAGCTCTGGAGGACCTTTGAAGAGGGCCTCCCCCAGCTCTTCGGTCAACGAGAGGCCCTCAAGGAGAAGCTCCAAGGGCTCTTCGAGGTCTTCCCCTCCGAGGCCAACTTCTTCCTGGTCCGGACGGGGGTCCCCTCTGGGGCCCTGGCCTCCTCCCTCCTCCGGAGGGGCATCCTGGTGCGGGAGGGGAAGGGCTTCAGGGGGCTCGGAGAGGGCTTCATCCGCGTGGCGGTGAGGAGGCCGGAGGAGAACTCAAGGCTCATAGAGGCCCTGAAGGAGGTGAAGGATGGATCCCTTGAAAGCGGCAATCGGCGGGATTGAACCCTTGGATCAGGACGCCGTGCAGAGGGCCAAGAGGCGAACTGAGGACCTGCTCATGCCCTATCTGGCCCTGGGGAGGCTCCACGAGATCTCTTGGCGGGTGGCGGGGATCATGGGGCGCATCCCTGAAGGACTTCCCCGCAAGGTGGTGATGGTGGCCGCTGGCGATCACGGGGTGGCCTCCGAAGGCGTGAGCCTCTTCCCCCAGGAGGTGACGCGGCAGATGGTCTCCGGATTCATCAGGGGACTGGCCGCCATCAACGTCATCTCCCGGCACGTGGGGGCCAGGGTGGTGGTGGTCGACTTCGGGGTCAAAGGGCCCACTGAGCCTTCGTGGCTTGAGGCCTCGGACAGCTTTTACGACATGAAGGTGGCCCCTGGCACGGGGAACATCGCTACGGGGCCGGCCATGAGCCGGCAGCAGGCCTCCGAGGCGATCCTCAGGGGGACGGAGGTCTTCAGGAGGGAGGCCTCCAAGGGCCTTGACATCATCGCCACGGGCGACATGGGGATAGCAAACACCACCCCCTCTGCGGCCGTGATCTCGGTCCTCACGGGCTCAGATCCCGAGGAGATAGTGGGTAGGGGAACGGGCCTTGACGATGAGGGCCTAAGGAGGAAGGCCCAGGTGGTCCGCAGGGCCCTGGAGGTGAACCGGCCCGACCCAAGGGACCCGCTGGACGTGCTGGCCAAGGTGGGGGGTTTTGAGATCGGCGGCCTCTGTGGATGGATCCTGGCGGGGGCCAAGGCAAGGGTCCCGGTGGTGATAGATGGCTTCATCTCCACGGCGGCGGCCCTCCTGGCCGTGGCCCTCGAGCCCCGGGCGAGGGACTATCTCTTCGCCGGCCATCTATCCGCAGAACGGGGACACAGCAAGGCCCTGGAGCACCTGGGGCTTGAGCCCTTGCTTCAGCTCGAGATGAGGCTCGGGGAGGGCACGGGGGCAACCCTGGCCTTCGTCATCATCGAGGCGGCGGTGAAGATCCTCTCCCAGATGGCCACCTTCGAGTCCGCCGGCGTGAGCAGGGGGCTATGAGGCCAAGAGGCAGAGGGGAAGGGCTGCAGCGAGGAAGAGGAAGGTGGTGATGTAGGTGAGCCTCATGGCCCTGAGGATGTCCTCGGGCTCCCGACCCTTGCTGCGAGGGCCGATCTCGGGCAGCTCGTAGCGCCTGCCTCCATAGCTGAGGGGACCCCCC
>QMLK01000244.1 GCA_003646705.1 Deltaproteobacteria bacterium
TCGCCGACCTCCAGGACCTCCATCCCCACGAGCTTCGCCAAGCCTCGGTACATGGGATAGGAGGCGATGCAGGCAGGGGTGAGTTTGAAGAGCTCCTCCATGGAGGGGATGTCGGGCAGCCGGGAGAAACCCCGCATCAGCACCCCATTGGCCGGTTCCTCCCCCTTGAGGACTTGATGGGCCCTCTGGAGGAAGGCCTCCACCACTTTGGCCGTCCTCCCCGCCTCAGGGGCCAAGGCCGAAGGGGGACGAGGAGGCAGCCCCTCCTTTTGGGGGTCTGTATCAGCGATGCGATCGTCGAGCCCCTCGCCCGAGAACTTGACCACGAAACGGTGCTCCCTGCCAGGCCTTATCTCCACCCGGACCCCCTCCACCTCTTGGATCTCCCTCTGGAGCCTCCGGCAGAGCTCCTCGTTTCGCTCGGTGGGGATCCTGCCGGCCCTCCGATCGAGCACCAGCCCCTTCTGGTCGAGGGTGGCGAAGTTGGCCCGGGCCACCACCTCCCCCGGCGCCAGCTCCATGCCTATGCCCAAGGCCTCCAGTACCCCTCGTCCGATCTCGTACCTCAGGGGGTCGTAGCCGAAGAGCGCCAAGTGGCCGGGACCGCTGCCGGGGGTGATCCCGGGGTAGACGGGATCGGTGAGGCCGCATATCCCCTCGGAGGCCAGGCGGTCGAGGTTGGGCCTGTGGGCGGCCTCCAGTTCCGTCCTCCCCTCCACGGGTATCCCCCCCACCCCGTCGATCACCAAGAGAACGATCTTAGAGGGGGTCTTGACGGTGACCTCCTTGAGGATCTCCTCCTGCAACATCCTCACACCTCCGTGCCTTGGTGGCCTTCAGGTATAACATCTCTGGCGGGGCGGCTCAAGTTCAGGTCAGGCCTTCCGGTAGACGAGGGCCTGACAGGAGGCGATGAGCTCTCCGGCCGAGTCCCTCGCCTCTATGAGGTAGCTGCCTATCCTCTTGCTCACCGAGACCTCCCGGGCCTCGGCTCGCAAGGTCCCTGGTACCTTGGGGGCCTTGTGAAAGGTGACGTTGATGTTGAGGGCCACGGCGGTCACGCCGTGGGAGTTGGAGGCCAGCTCAAAGGCCGCGTCGATGAGCGAGAAGAGGGCCCCTCCGTGGGCCATCCCGTGGATGTTGGTGAGGTCCTCGCCCAACTCCATCTCGGTCAGGGCGTAACCGGGCTTGAGCTCCAGGACCCGAATCCCGAGCTTCCTGGCGAAGGGCTCTCGGTCCGCCCTTCTCTTAAGGTCTCGGAGGGGATCGACCTCAGACATAGCTGTGGAGGCCCGAAAGCAAGTAGTTCACCCCGAAATAGGTGAAGATGACGGCCGCAAAGCCGACGATGGAGAGGATGGCCGTCCTCTTGCCGCGCCAGCCCCGCATGATATGGGCGTGGAGCCAACTGGCGTAGATGAACCAGGTGATCAAGGACCACGTCTCCTTGGGGTCCCAGCTCCAGTAGCTACCCCAGGCGTAATGGGCCCACGCAGCACCGGTGATGATCCCCAGGGTGAGGAAGGCGAAGCCTATGAGGACCAGCCGGTAGGTGGCATCCTCCAAGACCCCGGAGGAGGGGAGCCAGTTGGAGGCCTCCCCCCCCTTCTCCCAGCTCCTCTGACAGAGATAGGCCAGGCTCAGGGCGAAGGCGAAGGCAAAGGCCGCGTAGGCGAAAAAGCACGTGATGACGTGGATGGCCAACCAGTTGCTCCTCAGGGCGGGCACCAAGGGCTTTATCCTGCGGCTCATGGGCACGAGGAAGGGCAGCAGCAGCAGCAGGGTGCTCAAGCCCGAGGCCACAAGGCCGAAGGCACCGTAGCGATACCTCCCCTTCAGAAAGAAGTAGAGCAGGACCACGGACCAGGAGAAGAAGACCAAGGACTCGTACATGTTGGACAGGGGTATGTAGCCGTAGCCGAGCCTGTGGCTCTCCCACCACCTGACGACCATCCCCGCCAACTGGACCGCGAAGCCCAGGCTCAAGAAGAGGGTACCCCCCCGGCTGAAGCTGGCCCTATGGGCCAGGACCGATACCAGGTAAAGGGAGAGGGAGACGGCGTAAAGGAGGAGGGCGCCGTCAAGTAGGTGCAAGTTCATACTTAGGCTTTAACAAATATTGAAAAGGTAGTCAACGCTCACTATAATTCTTGCGGGGCTAATACCCACACCCCTTACCTCCATTCGTCTTCCGGAGGAAAGGCGATGCACGTAGATCCGAACAAAAAGTTTGACATACGCAATGTCGAGCGGAACCTGAGGGAAGGGATCATCACGGAGGAGGAATACAGGGAGTTCCTCGAGAGCCTTCCGGATGCCTCCCACAAGGTACTCCGCGAGGACCAGCAGGAAGGGGAAGGGGAGGAGTGAGGAGCTTTTACATCGTCGTGGACCTCGGGGGGACCAACCTCCGGGTGGCCGCCCTCGCGGAGGAAGGGATCTTGGAGTTACGCCGATGGCCCTCCATCGCCAAGGTGGAGGCCCAAGAGGGCCTTTCCCTCCTCAAGGAGAGGGTAGGGGAGTTGAAGGAGGAGGGGGCCAGTAGGGGATGGCGTCCCATGGGGGTGGCCATAGGGGTGCCCGGGCTCATCGATGGCGAGGGGCTCTTGGTCCACTCCCCCCACCTACGGGCCTATGAGGGGGTCAACTTCCTCGAGGAGCTCCAGGAGCTGGGGATGCCCTTGCTCTTGGAGAACGACGCCAACCTTTACGCCTTAGGAGAGGGGTTTAAGGGGGTTGCCA
>QMLK01000245.1 GCA_003646705.1 Deltaproteobacteria bacterium
CCAGGTAGAGCAGGAGCGCCCCCGCGTAAAAGCGAGGGTCGGCCCTGAGGATGGAATCCCAGAGTCCCTCTAGGGGGGTCTTGGAGAGCAAGTAGGCGAAGATGGCCCCACCGAGGGCGGCCTTCAGCAGTAGCTTCAGCGCTCCTCGGGCCCTCACAGGTCGATCCTGGAGCCTCCTTCCTTCATCGATCGATCCCCCGCATCGAGGACCCTCAAGGTCTCCAGGGAATATCTACCCAGAGAAGGGGCGTCCTCGCCCTCGGTCACCGCCCCTACGAAGGCCCGAAGGGAAGCAAAGAGCGGCTCCACGGGGCCGAAGTCGGTGTACTCCCTCTCGGGAGTGCACTTGGCCGGGATGAAGTTGGGGGAGGGTATGCCGTCCACCGTCTCGGAAGGGGGCTCCCCGATGCTGTAGCGGTAAAGGACCACCTTTCGCTTCTTGAAGCGGCCTTCGTAGAAGACGGCCCCCTCAGAGCCTACGGCTACGAGGCTCGCCGTGCTTATGGGGTGGCACCAACTGAGGTGGACCCAGACCGAGATCCCCCCTTCTAGCTCCAGGGCCCCGAGGGCGATGTCCTCGAGCCCCTCCTGTATGTAGGAGTAGCCCCTCACCGACACGGACCTGACGGGCTGCGGCAAGAGGAAGCGAAGGACCGAGAGGTCGTGGGGGGCGGAGTTCCACCAGACGTTGGACTCACACCTGATCCTGCCCATCCCCAAGCGCTCGAGGAGCAGGTGGTGGACCTCCCCTATCTCGCCCCCCTCTATGAGGTCCTTGACGATCCTCAGGGCCGGGTCGTAGAGGAAGGTCTCGTCCACGAAGAGGACCTTCCCCCTCTGCTCCGCAAGCTCCACCAGCTCCTGCCCCTCGGGGTAGCTCATGGCCATGGGTTTTTCCACGAAGACGTGCTTTCCCCCTTTCAGGGCCCCTCTGGCCGGGGCGGCGTGCAACGACGGCGGGGTGACGATGGCCACCGCCTGGACCCCGTCCTGCTGAAGGAGGGCCTCCGGGTCCGCCACGACCTCCAAGCCCGGGAAGAGTCCCTTGACCTCCTCCCTTGTGGCCTCGTTGGGATCGCAGAGGATCGCGACCTCCACCCCCTCCATCCTCTGGAGGTTCCTGATGACGTTCTTGCCCCAATAGCCTCCTCCGAGGACCCCCACCCGGAGCTTATCCACCGCTCACCTCCTTGACCTTGTAGACACCCTCCTTCTGGGCCCTGATGAACCTGGAGAGGTTCCTCCGGACCACGAAGATCAGGGCGTTGAGGATCAAGAGCGCAAGGGCGAGGACCAAGGGGCCTGTGCCCGGCCTCAAGGCCAAAAGGGCCACCGCCGCCCCAAGTCCCCCCGCCGTCATCGATTGCAGCGCCCCGAGGCGCCTCCTCCACCCCTCAGGGTCAGACAGCGCGAACCTTATCGTGAGGAGCTCCCTCAGGACCTCGAAGGTCCTGCCGAGACCGTAATGAGAGCGGCCGGCCCGGCGCTGTCTGTCGACCACCTCTACCTCTGCCACCTCCTGCCCCTTCACCCCGAACAGCGCCGGCAGGAACCTGTGGAAGCCATGGGGGATGGAGAAGCCCCGCACGAGCCCTGCTTCATAGCCCTTGAGGCCGCAGCCCGTATCGTGGACCCTGCAGCCCGTAAGGACCGCTATAAGCCAGTTGGCCACCCTGGAGGGCAACACCCTGCTCCAGAAGGCCTCCTTGCGTTCCTTCCGCCAGCCGCTCACGGCCCTGTAGCCCTGCTGGAGCTTCTCGAGGATCCGGGGGATGTCCCTGGGGTCGTTCTGTCCATCTCCGTCCATGGTGATGATCCAGTCCCCCCTAGAGAAGCGGTACCCGGCGGACAGGGCCGCCGCCTCCCCGAAGTTCCCGTCCAGCTCCACCACCCTCACCAGGGGGTCCTCCGCCGCGAGCCGTCGCAGGATCTCCCCGGTGCGGTCGGTGCTGCCGTCGTTGACGAGCACGATCTCGTAGGGCGTCCCCAAGGCCTCCATCACCTCCTTTATCTCACGGTAGAGGGTGGGGATGTTTCCCTCCTCGTTGTGAAGGGGTATGGCTATGGAGACCTTGGGCCTCATCGATCCCTGAAGAACCCCGTCACCTTCTCGATGACGTAGGAGACCTCCTCTTCCCGTAGCTCCGGATAGATGGGCAGGGAGAGGACCTCGGAACAGACCCTCTCGGAGACCGGCAGGTGGTATCGTCCGAAGCCCTCCTTCTGCCACGCGTCCTGGAGATGCAGCGGCTGGGGGTACTGGATCCCCACGCCGATCCCCTGGGCCCTCAGGAACTCCATGAGCTCTGACCTCCGTGGGGTCCTCACCACGTAACGGTGGTAGACGCTCTTGCGATCGGGGAACTCAGGCGGAGGGAGCAGTCCGTCCAAGGCCGAGAAGGCCTCGGTGTAGCGCCTGGCGATCTCTCTGCGCCTTTCGTTCTCCTCCTCCAGGGTCCGTAGCCTTATCCTCAGGACCACGGCCTGAAGCTCATCCAGCCGGCTGTTGAAGCCGTAGAGGAGGTGCTGGTTCTTGACCTTCTGGCCGTGGACCCTCAAGAGATCGATCCTCGAGGCTACCTCCGGGTCATCTGTAGTGCAGAACCCCGCATCTCCGAAGGCCCCCAGGTTCTTCACCACCCCACAGCTGAAACAGCCCACATCGCCGAAGGTGCCCACCTTGCGGCCCTTGTACTCAGCGCCATGGGCGTGGGAGCAGTCCTCGATCAGCTTGAGG
>QMLK01000246.1 GCA_003646705.1 Deltaproteobacteria bacterium
CGCAACCCTTGAAGGGTACATGGGTGAGCTTGATGCCCGCGGCGTAGGCGAAGCCCTCCATGGCGATGTGGGTGGTGGTACCGGGGCCGGCGCTGCCGTACTTCACCGCCCCGGGGTGCTTCTTGGCGTAATCGAGGAACTCCTCCAGGGTCTTCCACGGTTGCTGAGCCCCTACCACCAGGATCCGCGGGGAGTCGCTTACCCGCATAAGGGGCTCCAGGTCGTCGAAGCTGTAGGGGGTCTTCACCATGTAGGGCTTGATCACGACCACGGCCGGCACAGCGTAAAGGAGCGTGTAACCATCGGGCTTGGACCGAGCCACATAGGCAGCCCCCACCGCTCCTCCACCTCCGGGCTTGGTCACCACCACCACGGGCTGGCCGAAGTACTTGTCGGCCACCGAGGCGAGGGCCCGGGCCTGAAGGTCGGTGCCACCACCGGCCGAGTAGGGCACCACGATGGTGATGGGTTTGGTGGGGAACTTGACCGGCGCGGCCCCGGCTGAAAGGACGAAGGCCATCAGCAGGGCCAGCGCAAAGAATGCTGAAAACACCTTCCTCATGTCACCCCTCCTTATCCATTTTTTCCCCGCCCCTGAGGCGGGTCAAAACTCCTCCTCCAGGACCATCTTTATGGCCCCCTTGGGACAGACCGCAGCACAGATGCCGCAGCCCTTGCAGTAGTCGAGGTCGATCTGGATCTGACCGCTCTGGGGGTCCCGTGTAATGGCCAGATCGGGACAGAGGAGCCGACAGAGGTCGCAGGCCTCGCAGCTCCTGGAACCGAGACAGCGGGCCGCCTCCCTTTCGGCCTCCTTGGGGGTGAGGGGCAGATCATGGCGCCGAAAGTCAACCCTCAGCACCTCCTCCCTCCTCTCCCTCGGAGTCCTCTCCAAGCGACAATCCCAGTTGAGCACCTCAGCCCTCCAGAAACTCCGCCACTCGGCGGGCCACGGCCCGGCCTGAGGCCATGGCCTCCACCACTGTGGAGGGGCCGGTGACGACGTCACCGGCCGCAAAGACCCCTTCGTAGCCGAGGACCCGTCCCCAGTCATCGCACCTGATGGCATCGTCTTCCCCGCTCAGAAGTCGGAGCTCGGGCCCCTGCCCTATAGCGCAGATCACCCAATCGGCCGGCTCCACGAACTCCGACCCCTCCACGGGGACGGGCTTGGGCCTGCCCGTAGGGTCGGGCTCGCCGAGCTCGACCCTGAGGAGTTCGAGGCCCTTCACCCTACCCCCCTCGACCACCACCCCCTTGGGGACCACCTGGGGCACTATCTGCACACCCTCCTTGAGGGCCGCCTCCACCTCCTCCCTCTGGGCGGGCATGTCCTCGAGGCGACGGCGATAGAGGATCAGCACCTCCTCTGGCCCGAGCCTCAGGGCCGTTCGGGCGGCATCAAGGGCGGCGTTCCCCCCACCTATCACCAAGACCCTCCCTCGAAGGTCCCGGCTACCTCCGAGGTTCACCCCCCCGAGGAACTCGAGACAGCCCAGATAACCCTCCGCCTCCTCCCCGGGGACCCCGAGCTTGAGGTCGCGCCAGGTCCCTACGGCCAGCACCACGGCATCGGCCTCCCCCTTGAGCTCTTCCAGAGGAACCCCATCACCCACGCGCACAGCGCCGCGAAACTCCATGCCCAGCTCGAGGAGCATCCCCACATCGTGATCTATGACCTCCCGCGGGAGACGGAAAGGAGGGATCCCAGCCCGCAGCATCCCGCCTGGCTCTTCAAGGGCATCCAGCACCGTCACCCTGAAGCCCCTCATCAGCAGCTCGTAGCTACAGGCCAGGCCCGAAGGCCCTGCCCCTACCACCAGGACCCCTTTGCCCCTCTCCGGGGCCTTCCACCCCTTGAGCACCTCGAGGATCTCGGACCGGTGCTCCATCTCGTAATGGGCGGCGAAGCGTTTCAGTTCCCTTATGGCCACGGGCTCCTCCCAACTCCCCCTAAGGCAGGCCCCCTCGCAGGGCTTAGAGCACACGTAGCCACAGACCCCGGGTAGGGGGTTGTCGCGCCTTATGAGTAGGATGGCCTCCTTCGGCTTCCCCTGCCGGATCAGCCCCACGTAGTCGCGGACCCTCTGGCCCAAAGGGCAGGCGGCCTGACACGGAGGGAGGTCCTGCAGTTGCTCGAGCTCCGTCCTCCCATAGAGGTAGCCCCTCACGGTCTCGGGGTCGTGCCGGAAGTCCTCGAAGGTCTCAGCAGGGCACTCCCTCAGGCAGACCCTGCAGCTCTGACACAGCTCCGGCTCCAGCACCGGCCTGTGGGTCCTGCCTACGACCGCCATCTCTCCTCCCCCAACCTGAAGCCCAATTGGGCGGCCTTCAGGTTCACCTCACCGAAGGCCCCGCTCCTTTCCCCTATCACGCGAAGGAGGGCCTCCCTCGAGACCACCCCGCTCAGGGCCACCAGGGCCCCGAGCATCACCATGTTGGCCGCCTGCCTCGCGTCCAGCTCCTTTATGGCAAGCCCCGTGGCGGGGATGCCCACCTGTCTTACGGCCTCCATCTCCCGAGGGGAGACGAGCCCCTCCTCGTAGATCACCAAGGCCCCTTGGGCCAACTCCTCGCTGTAGCGGTCATAGGCGCTCTGGGCCATGGCGACCAGCAGATCCGCCTCCATCACGCGGGGATAGACGATGGGCCGGTCCGAGATCACCAGGTCAGAACGCGCATAACCCCCTCGGGCCTGAGCCCCGTAGGAGCTGGCCCCAGC
>QMLK01000247.1 GCA_003646705.1 Deltaproteobacteria bacterium
CCTATGGACCGATCCTCGAGGCCTGGAAGGAATGGGGGGACCTTACGGGCCGTCATTATGCGCCCGTGGAGACCTTCATGGCCGAGGACGCCGAGATGTTGCTGTTGACCATGGGGGCCTTAGGGGAGACCGCCTCAGTGGCGGTGGAGGAGATGAGGGCAGAGGGCCGCCCCGTGGGGCTGGTGAAGCTCCGGCTTTGGAGGCCCTTCCCCTTCGAAGAGATGAGGAAGGCCCTCTCCGGGGCCAAGATCGTCGTGGTGCTGGACAGGGCCGTCTCCTTCGGCGGCCCAGGGGGGCCGGTGGCGAGTGAGATCCGGTCGGCGCTTTACAGGGAGGCGAGGAGGCCCGCGGTGGTGGACTTCATCGTGGGGATCGCCGGAAGGGACGTAGCCATAACGGACTACAAGCGGATGGTGGAGAGGGCCTATCAGTTGGCCGAAGAGGGGCCTGAGGCCTACGAACTTTACGGGGTGAGGGAATGAGGGAGAAGTTCGGCGTCTTCGTCCCCCGCGTCGTCACCAAGGAGGAGTACTTCGCCCCTGGGCACCGGGCGTGCCAGGGTTGCGGCGAGATGCTGGCCGTGAGGCTGGCCATGAAGGCCCTGGGACGCAACACCATCGTGGCCTGTGCCACGGGCTGTATCGAGATCGTCTCGAGTCCCTTCCCCTACACCTCCTGGAGGGTCCCTTGGATCCACGTGGCCTTCGAGAACACCGCTGCGGTGATAAGCGGAGTGGAGGCGGGCCTCAAGGCGATGATGAGAAAGGGGAGGATACCGCCCAAGAAGATCTTCTGCGTCGGGATGGCAGGGGACGGGGGGACCAGCGACATCGGCCTTCAGGCGCTCTCGGGGGCCCTCGAGAGGGGCCACGACATGCTCTACCTCTGTTTTGACAACGAGGCCTACATGAACACGGGCATCCAGCGCTCCTCAGCTACCCCCTTCGGTGCGGCCACCACCACCTCGCCGGCAGGCAAAAAGAGCTGGGGACAGATGACCTGGAAGAAGAACATGCCCGAGATAGCCGCTGCCCACGATATCCCCTATGTGGCCACGGCCTGCCCGAGCTATCCCTTTGACCTGATGGAGAAGGTGAAGAAGGGGGCGGAGATAGAGGGGCCGGCCTACATCCACATCCTGAGCCCCTGCCCCACCGGTTGGCGCTTCCCCCCGAATCTGAGCATAAGGGTGGGGAGGCTCGCCGTCGAGACGGGGGTCTTCCCCCTTTACGAGGTAGAAAGGGGCAGGTACCGCCTGAGCATCAGACCTCCGGCCCTGAGGCCGGTGGAGGATTACCTGAAGCTCCAGGGAAGGTTCCGCCATCTGCCCCCTGAGGCGAGGGAGAAGATCCAGCAACGGGTCACCGAACAGTACGAGAAACTCCTCAAGAAGGTGGAGTCGTCCTGATGCAGGAGGTGATGAGGAAGGTAGAGGAGGTCTTGAGCCGTTACGAGCAGAGGGAGGAGGCCCTCATCGCGGTGCTGCAAGATCTGCAGGATGCCTTCCACTACCTGCCCAAAGAGGCCCTCATCGCGGTGAGCGAGAGGCTGGGGGTCCCCTACAGCCAGACCTATCACGTAGCTACCTTCTACAAGGCCTTCAGTCTTACACCGCGGGGGCGCCACCTGGTCACGGTCTGCACGGGCACGGCCTGCCACGTCAAAGGGGCACCGCTGATCCTTCAGGCCCTGGAGCGGGAGCTGGGCATCAAGGCGGGGGAGACCACAAAGGACATGGAGTACACCCTGGAGACCGTCAACTGCCTCGGCTCCTGTGCCCTGGCCCCAGTCGTGGTGGTGGACGGGAAGTACCACGGTAAGGTGCTCGCCACCAAGGTCCTGTCCTTGCTGAAGGGAGAAGATGAAGGGGAAAAGGCTGAGGAGTCCTGAGGAGCTGGAGAGGTTGCGCGAGGGGATCCTCTCGGAGAGGCGTGCCCATGAGGGCCGCAAGCGGATCGTCCTCTGCACCGGCACGGGCTGCCGCGGTGCAGGGGCCCTAGAGGTATTGGAGGCCCTGAGGGAGGAACTCAAGGGCAGGACAGACATCGAGACCAAGGCCACCTGCTGCCACGGCTTCTGCGAACGAGGGCCTTTGATGGTGGTGGAACCGGAGGGGATCTTCTACCAGAGGGTCAAACCCGAGGACATACCCGAAATCGTCTCCGAGACCGTCGAAGGCGGCAGGATCATAGAGCGGCTCCTGTACAAGGACCCCCAGACCGGGGAACCCATCCCCTATGAGAAGGACATCCCCTTCTACAAGCGGCAGATGCGCCTCGTCTTCGGCCCGAACCGTCTGATAGATCCCGAGTCGATCGAGGACTACATAGCCATAGGGGGATACAGGGCCTTGGCGAAGGCCCTCTTTCAGATGTCCCCTGAAGAGATCATCGAGGAGGTGAAGCGATCTGGGCTGAGGGGTCGCGGCGGAGGGGGCTTCCCCACAGGCCGCAAATGGGAGAGCTGCCGGCATGCCCACGGGGAGCCCAAGTACGTGATCTGCAACGCCGACGAGGGTGACCCCGGGGCCTACATGGACCGAAGCCTCCTGGAGGGAAACCCCCACAGCGTGCTCGAGGGGATGATCATCGGGGCCTACGCCATAGGGGCGCATGAGGGATACGTCTACGTCCGCAAGGAGTACCCCCTGGCCGTCCAAAACATCACTACCGCCATCGAGCAGGCTGAGGCCTATGGACTGTTGGGGGACGACATCC
>QMLK01000248.1 GCA_003646705.1 Deltaproteobacteria bacterium
GGGGATACCACCTTGAGGACCACAGGGAAGCCCATCACAGAGGCAGCCTCCGCTGCCTCTTCGGGGCTTTCGGCCAAGACCGCAGGGGGCATCTTCACCCCGTAGACCTCCAAGAGCTCCCTGGCCTCGGTCTCCAGGAGGTTCCTCCGTCCTGATGCCTTCACCCCTTCGATGATCTTTCGGGCCCGCTCGCTGTCGACCCCTGTCACCTCCACAGGCCTCGCCTCCTTAAGTTCCTCCCTCCTCAGGAAGAAGCGAACCATCTGGGCCAGCCCCTGAGCAGCCCTCTCCGATGACGGTGTGACGAAAATCCCGCCCTCCCTGAGGATCTCCAGGGCCTTTATGGGCTCGTTGGCGAAGGAGGTGTGGACCACGAGGGGCTTACCCGCCTCCCTTACCAGGCGGACCAGCTCTCGGGCGGCCTTCTCCTCCAGCTCCGCTACATGGGGGGCAATGATCTCCTTGAAGCCGCCGAAGAAACCCGTCATGTAGAGGCAGTCCACAGTCTCCTCTTCCATCAGTGCCTCCACCACCCGTACGATAACCTCGGGGTTCTCCTCGGCCGTGCCCCCGTAGTCTATTGGGTTGTGGGCGGGCATCCCCTGGAGCAGATGGGGCTCGATTTTCTCCTGGGCCTCGGGCGGAAGGAGCGGTACCTCCAGGCCTGCCCGCTCGGCGTTGTCCGCCGCGATGGAGTTGTCTCCGCCACCCTCGGAGAAGATGGCCACGCGGCGGCCCTTGGGCAGGGGCATTCCCGCGAAGCAGAGGCCCACGTCGAAGAGTTCGTCCACGTTGGCAACACGGATGACCCCTGCCTGCCTTAGCGCGGCGTCCACCACCTGGTCATCCCCAGCGAGGGCCCCTGTATGGGAGGCGGCGGCCCGGGCGCCGGCCTTAGTCCTTCCCACCTTGATGGCCACGATGGGCTTCCTCTGCGAGACCTGCCTGGCCACCTCCACGAGCCGTCCCCCCTCTTTTATCCCCTCCAGGTAGAGGAGGATCACACGGGTGTCGGGGTCCTCCCCTAGGTATTCGATGTATTCGTGGAACTGCAGCCCGATGGCGTTTCCCGCGGAGATGATCTTGCTGAAGCCCACTCCGCGGAGCCTCCCGTAGTGAGTGAGGGAATCTATGATGTTTCCGCTCTGAGCCAGGATGGAGAAAGGGCCAGGCTTTATGGGAGGCACCCCTAAAAGGTTCATCTTCGCCGAGGCGCTGAAGAGCCCGGAGCAGTTGGGTCCTATCACCCTGGCGCCTCCTTCGGAGGCGATCCTGAGGATCTCGGCCTCGATCCTCTTGCCCTCCTCGCCGGTCTCGCCCAGGCCGGCGGTGATGATGACGATGCCCTTGGCCCCCTTCTGAACGCTCTGAGCCACCGCCTCGGGGATGAACCTGGGAGGGATGACGATCATCACCAGGTCCACCTCCTCGGGGACCTCGGCCACCGAGGGGTAGGCGGGGAGGCCGAAGATCCGGTCGCGCTTGGGGTTGATGGGGAAGACCCTCCCCTGGAACCCTCCCTGTAGGAGGCTCCTGGTGCGCCTCTCGCCGGCCTTTCCTGGGACCTCGGAAGCCCCGACGATGGCCACCGACTTAGGGTTGAAAATGGTCTCCAAGGACCCTGCCACTCTTTTCCTCTTTCTGCAGGTAGATGTCTCGTTCCCTCCAGATAGCCTCAAGCTTTCTGAGGGCTCTAAGGGCCTTCTCCCTGTCGGCTATGCTCACCGCTGTCACCAGGGCGTTCAGCAGGCTCAAGGGGGCGGTGAAGGACTCCATGTAGGAGTCCATCTCACAGCGGGCCACCAGCACCACATCGCTCACCCGGGCCACAGGGGAGAGGGGGCTATCGGTGACGGCGATGCATCTAAGGCCCCTCTTGCGGGCACAACGGGCCACCTCTACCGTGTCCCTGCTGTAACGGGGGAAGCTTATGGCCACGAGGACGTCTCTCTTTCGCCACCGGGCGGGGTAATCCCAGAGTTCCCCGTGGCCGGGTTGAACCAGAAGAACTTCCTTGCCGATGTACCTCAGGGCGGTGAAGAGGAAGATCGCCAAGGAGTGGGCGCTTCGTAAGCCGATGACGAATATCCTTTCAGCCATCCTTATGATCTGCACGGCCTTCCGAAAGGTCTCAACGGGGAGCTCTCCGACGGTCCGGGAGAGGTTATCCATATCCTTCCCGAAGACCCTGAGGAGGATCTCCCCCTCGTCCCCTGGGCGGTCCGAGACCGCCTCCAGACGCATCACCGTGGAGATCCGCTCCCGTAGCATGGCCCGGAGCTGTCCCTTCAGCTCCGGAAAGCCCTTAAAGCCCAGGGCTTGAGCTAGACGGATCACCGTGGCTTCGCTGACGCCGACCCTTCGGGCGATCTCGGATGCTGGCAGAAAGGCCGATTCCTCGGGTTCCTCCAGGATGTACCGCAGGACCTTCCTCTGCCCCTCCGTCAACTCCCCTGGCGCTTCCAGAAGCTTCATGTGAAAAAAATCCTTAAATCAAATCATGTTTGTGAAGCTTTTCCTTCATACCTTCCTTTCCTTGAAAAGTCAACCCCCGGGTTGACCTTTGTCGGACTTGAAGGGAAGGGGGAGAAGGAGTATAAAGAAGGTGGTCGGGGGATGTAGCTCAGGGGGAGAGCATCACGTTCGCAACGTGAGGGTCGGGGGTTCGAATCCCCCCATCTCCACCAAAGGACGGCAA
>QMLK01000249.1 GCA_003646705.1 Deltaproteobacteria bacterium
CCTCGAGAGCTCTACATAAAAACGATAGGCGCCCAGGGGGGCCCTCTGGAGAGGGGTCAAGGCCACCTCGGCGACCCCATCGCCTCCCGCCCCCATCTTGATCGGCGAAGGGGAGATCTCGAACCACCTCTTCTGAGGGGGGATGGAGGGGACCAAGGAGACCTTCACCTCTGAGGGCCGTTCCCCCTTGGGAGGCTTCAACCGGATCGTGAAGATGAGAGTCTCTCCCCTTGGGACTCTGGCCCTTCGGGGATTTACCCCCTTCAGGACCCACGACCCTTTGGGTCTCCCCCTTTGAGGTGGGACCTGTTCCACGGGACGAAAGGTCGAGGGCTGAAGGACGATGAGGGTAGCATCCCTGAGGTTGTTCTGCCTCAGGGCCATCGGTTCCTCCTCGGAAAAGAGGGAAAACTGGAAGTGGATCTCCCTCGGGGCCTCCTTTGGCACATCGTAGGGGAACGCCACCATCGCCTCCTTCCCACCCCGGAGGCCCTTGAGCACCTCCGTCGCCCTCCATCCTCCTTCCTTGGCCGCGGCCCTCACCTCAACGGCTCCCCTGATCCCCCGCTCGCCAACGTTGGCTATCTGAAGGGATATGGAGATGCGCTGTTCAGGCCTCGCCCGGGGGGGATTGAACTGGACCTCCTTGATGGTGAGGTCAGGGGGAGAGAGGACCTTCAGCGTCAAGGGCACCTGGGCGAGGGAGGAGAGGGGCCAAAGAAAAAGGCACAAAAGGAGGAAGACGTAGGGGAGCCTGGACATCTTACCCCCCTTCTACACCCACGAACCTGACGAACTCCTTCCTCCGTAAAGTGGAGAGGATCCTTTGTAGCTCCTGTCGGGAGGTCCCTGGAGGCAACTCGATCGTATACACCCCCATGGGGGTGGGGCCCTTCACTATCGTCCCCCTGATCTCCAGAAGGGTCTCCCTTATGAGCTGTTCGGGGACATCTTCGCGGAAGAGGATCTGAAGACGAGGCCCTTCGAAGGCCACCTGTTGGGGCCCTGAGAGGGTTCGGTAAAGCCCCTCCCCCACGCCCCACGGATTGAGGCTGAGGACCGCAACGAGGGCCACGATCAGCACGGCCTGAACGGCCAGAAGGACCAAGGCAGGGCGGGGCCACTCAAGGGGCCCCTTGAGGAGGGAGAGGACCTTCCGCCAGAATCCCTCTCTCTCGGCCATCTTTATCTCGGAGAGCAACCGCAAAAAGGTCGATGGAACGGGGACCTCCTCCATCACCGACCTGTAAAGCCCCCGTTCATGCTGCACGGCCTGAAGTTCCCTCTGACAGATGACGCAGTGCCCTATGTGCTCCCTAAGGGACTCTTTTTCAACCTCGTCAAGGGTCCCGTTTACATACCACGGCAGCAAAAGATCCATCCCTTCGGAACAACGCCCTTTGATCTCCTCCTTCACCGGCATATCGCCTCCCTTCCTACCCCCATCTGTTCGAGAATGGCCCTCAACCTCTGACGCGCATAGAACATCCGCGTCTTGACCGTGTTGAGGGGACAGCCCACGATCTCGGAGATCTCCTTAACGGAGAGGTCCTCGTAGTACGCCAGGTGTAGAACCTCCCTATGCTCCGGACTCAACCTCTCCAGGGCCTCTTTGAACTTCTCCTTAAGCTGCAAACGGTGTGAAACCTCATCCGGGGGCGTACCCCCATTGACCACCTCCTCCAGCCCCTCCTCCCCTACAGACCTGAAGCCCTTCTTGAGCTTCTTACGGACCTTGTTGGCCGCAATGCCGAAGATCCAGGTGGAGACCTGGGATCGCCCTTTGAACCTCTTCGCTCCCTTCCATATCTCCATCATCACCTCGTTGGCTACGTCCTCGGCCTCCTCTCCCAAGAGGCGGTACGCGTAGAGGTAGACGGCCTTATAGTAACGGTCATAGAGCTCTCTGAAGGCATCTCTATCTCCCTGAGCTATTCTCCCTATGACGGCGTGTTCAGCTTTCACGGCGCGCCTTTGCTAAGAAGCTGCAGCTCTCCGCCCCTTTAACACCCGAGGGTCGAAAGAGGCCCCTTCCAAACCGCCTCGTTTCTGCCTCTCTCCATCCTTAAGTCCCTCGTGTAAAGAAAAGGTTCAATTTCACCCTTAACTTATGCAATGGATGGCTCCTCGGGGCAAGCTCCTGCACGAAATCCTCCGTCAAACCTTATAGGACGTCTTCATAACCAATGAAGAGACCTCTTGTCAACTTTTTAGTTTTAAGGTCTAAGGGGAAGAAAGCAGCGCGGACAGCAGATCCTTGGCCTCTGCTATCCTCCTTCGGACCTCGGCCTCATCGGGACCTGCCGCGGACAGCACCACCTTGAGGCGCACATCGGTGCCGAAGCGGGTGGGCTTGGATTTGAGGTACACCCCGGGAACCTTCTTCATCACCTTCTCGATCCTTTGGGCCAGGGCCGATTCGTCCTTGAGCCCCGTGTCGACCTCCTCCTCCAGGTAAACCCCTACCCCCAGGATCTCCTTGAGCCTCGGGAGCACCACCTCTTCAAAGGCCGGTCTCATCTCTCGGGGGACCCCAGGCAGGCAGAAGATCACGGCCCCCTCTGCCTCGAGCATCACCAGAGGGGCTGCCCCCACGGGGTTTTCCAAGGGCTCAGCCCCGGTGGGGAGCCTGGCCATCTTCTCCCGCTCGGGGGTGAGGTCAGGGGAGTCCACGAAGCCCTTCTGGTAG
>QMLK01000250.1 GCA_003646705.1 Deltaproteobacteria bacterium
CTCGAGGCTACCCCTCCCCCTGAGGACAAAGACCTCGTGCTCCCAGGGGTGGTTGTGATAGGGGGTGGAGGCACCGGAGGCTATCTCGAAGACCCTCATGAAGAAGTTGGGGGGCCGATCCTTAGGGCCTATCACCCACCTCACCCTAACCCCTTCGGCCTCCTGCAGGGCCTCTGCCTCGACCTCACGGTAGTGGACGAGCTTCATCACCTCACCTCCTATTGAGCTCGCACCGACCTCAGCCATGGGACCTCCCCAAGACGCGGCGGAGTTCGCGGAGGAGCCTATAGACCTCCTCGGCCTCTGCCTCGGTCAGGGAACCGGTGCCGCAGCTGGGGGTGATGAGGCTGCGCCTGAGGAACTCCCCCTCGACCCCTGATGCCTCGAGGTGCTCGAGGCAACGGCGGAGGTCCTCGGCGAGCCCTGAGGGAGTTGAGCCCTTGAGGGCCTCAGCATCGGTCGGGACGATCCCCCAGGCGATGATCCCACCCCGTCGGAGGAACTCGCCGATCTGTTCGGTCCAGAGGAGGAACTCCTCGCGATAGCCATGGGCGTCGAAGTTGACGATGTCGAAGCCCGCCTCCAGCACCATGGGCCAATCGGTGTTGGCGCAGACGTGGATCCCCTTGAGCCCCCCGAGGTCGGCCATGGCCCCCTTCAGGGCATCGATCACCTCTTGGCGTCTTACGTTCATGTAGGCGCTGCCGTAGCCGGCCAAGGCCGGTTCGTCGAAGAAGATGATGGTCTCCGCGCTGGGGACCGCCTCCTTGAAGACCTCCTCCTGCCAACGGGCCTTGGAGGCCAAGACCCGGACGATCATCTCGCGCAGCTCCTCGTCGTAGAAGGCGGCCCTGCCCCCTTCGTCCTTGAGGGAAAAGCCCATGGTCACGGGGCCGGTGACCTGCCCCTTGAGGAAGGGGGGCTTGAGCCCTCGAACCCTATCGAGGAAGGCATAAAGGCCCTCTGCCCGCTCTCGGCTTATGGAGAAGGCCTCGGACCTCCCCTCCTCCACCTTCCGCAGAAACCCCTCCCACTGCTCCAGGACCTCCGAGGGGGGCCTGAGGTAGACCCCGTCTTCGGACTCCCCCACCCCCGGCATCCCCTCCAGGAACTGGCGGATCATATCCTCCCGGGGGTCTCGGGCCGGCAACTGGGGCCAATGGGGCACGGAGGGAAGGGCCTCCAGGACCACCTCACAGGCCCTGGCCGGATCGCGATGGGGGAGACTCCCTATGGCCGTGGCCTCGAAGAGGCCGATGTCGACGAACCCTGCCGTCATAGGCCCTTGAGGCGGGCCAGCGCTTCGTGGCAGACCCAGATGGCGTCCTCGGTCGAGAGGTAATCGGTCACCGTGGGGTCGAAGAGCACGAACCCCTCCGGACCGAACTCCTCAGACCCCCTCCAGATCCCGAAGGCCACCTCCACCCTGGGGAAGGCCCTAAAGGCGGCCGCCCCATCTCCCATGGACAGGGGCCTGCCCCCCAAGGCCTGAGCCACCTCGGGGAGCCTCTCGGGGGCTCGGCCGAAGAGCCTCAGCAGGGGGTAGATGATCCTTCCCCTGAAGACGGGATAGTAGACCTCTCCCCCGGGGAGCTTCCTGAAGTCGATCCAGCGCCCCTCGGGCTCAGTCCCCTTGGCCTGCACCAGGTAATGCAATATGAGGACCTCCCTCAACATGGGAGGGCGCTCCCCCCCCTCTTCCACGACCTCCCCTTGGGGCAAGGCCACCCGATGGCCCCTCCCGAAGAAGCTCAGCTCCAGGACCCCCTCCTCTCCGAGCCAGCGCCCCCCTGCCCTCCTGGCCACCTCCTCGGGGGAAAGGTCCTGGAGGCGCTCCCGAGCTAGTTCATAGGCCAGTTCAAGGGACCTCTCCCAGGTGCTCTTCACGCTCCTTCCCCTCAGCACCCTCCTTGAGGTAAAGGGCCCCTACGGGACAGACCTCCACACAACGTAGGCAACCCGTACATGGGGTCTGGGCGATGGGCTTCCCCAGGAAGGTGGTCACCCGCATCTGGTATCCCCGGTAGGCGAAGTCCAAGACCCCTACCCCCTCCACTTCCTTACAGACCCAGACGCACTTGCCACACAGTATACACTTGTTGCGGTCGAAGACGAACAACGAATGGCTCTCGTCCGGTTCCACCAGCTCCTTGGGGAAGGGTCGAAGGTCCTTGGGGATCTTGACCTTGAGGAAGCGCATCCACCTGAGCAACTGGCAGCTCGGCCTCTTGGGGCAGGTCTTGCACTCCATGGGGTGATCCGCCAGGATCAACTCGAGGGCCCGGCGCTGAAGGCGCCTGACCGCCTCGGTGTCGGTGTGGATCACCATGCCCTGTCTGACGGGCTCCGTGCAGGCGGTGACCAAGCCCCTGCCCTCCACCTCCACCCAACAGAGCCGGCATCCACCCCAGGGGGGGTCTGCCTCCCTTATGGCGCAGAGGTGGGGGATCTCTATACCGGCCTCCAGCGCCGCCCACAGGATCTTCTCCCCCATGGGGGCCCTGACCTCCTTGCCGTCTATGGTGATCTCTACGTATTGTCTCTTAGGCAAGCTTCGCCTCCAACTCCTTCACCTTCTCCGGTGGCGAGACCTTGATCACGGCGTTGTACTCGGGGGGACAGACCTCAAGGCATGTGCCGCACTTGACGCACTTCTCCTGGTCTATCCTCTTCACCCTCGTCCGCTC
>QMLK01000251.1 GCA_003646705.1 Deltaproteobacteria bacterium
GCCTATGACCCCATCCGCAAACTCTTCGCCTCCCAACCCCTCGCAGTCGGTCGGGGCTACACCCCAAGCACCTTCTCCTTCAACACCCGAGGGGGCAGGTGCGAGGAGTGCAGGGGCGAGGGCTTTGAGAAGGTGGAGATGCAGTTCTTGTCGGACGTCTATCTACTCTGCCCGCGCTGCAAGGGCTCCCGTTTCAAGGAGGAGGTCCTTGAGGTCACCTACAGGGGCAAGGACATCAGCCAGGTCCTCTCCATGACGGCGGAGGAGGCCGTGGTCTTCTTCCCCCAGCCCGAGATCCGCCGGGGGCTTGAGCCCCTGCTGAAGGTGGGCCTGGGCTACCTGAGGCTCGGTCAACCCATGACAACGCTTTCGGGCGGTGAGGCCCAGAGGCTCAAGCTGGCCGGCCACCTGAGCATCAAGGCCTCAGGTCCCCTCCTCTTCATCCTGGACGAGCCGACCATAGGGCTCCATCCCTACGATGTGAAGAAGCTCATCGAGGCCTTCCAGGGGCTGATAGAGCGAGGCCATACCGTCCTGGTGGTGGAGCACAACCCAGAGGTCATAAAGGTGGCCGATTACGTGATAGACCTGGGTCCGGAGGGAGGGGAGGAGGGGGGGTGGATCGTGGCCCACGGGACCCCGGAGGAGGTGGCCCAGGCCGAAGGGTCCCACACCGGTCGCTTCCTCAAACCCTACCTCGAGGGGAGGCCCCAGGAGCTGCGCCCCGGGCCGAGAGGAGGACGGGGATACGCCGAGGGGGATGGCGCCATCTTGGTCAGAGGGGCCAAGGAGCACAACCTCAAGGACCTCTCCCTCTCCATCCCCCGGGACCGGATGGTGGCGATCACGGGGGTATCGGGCTCGGGGAAATCGACCTTGGCCTTCGACATCCTCTTCGCCGAGGGTCAGAGGCGCTACCTCGAGTGCTTGCCCAACTACATACGCCAGTACCTCAAGGTGATGGATCGCCCGGAGGTGGACTCCATAGAGGGGATCCCCCCCACGGTGGCCATCGAACAGAGGACGAGTCAAGGGGGGAGACGCTCCACGGTGGCCACCCTCACCGAGATCTACCATTACCTGAGGCTTCTGTGGAGCAAGCTTGGGGTGCAGCACTGCCCAGGCTGTGGCTCTCCCATCAGGCCCCAGAGCCCGGAGCTCATCATGGAGGAGGTCCTCAGGCGCTTCGGAGGGAAAAGGGCCACCATCGCGGCCCCCCTGGTCATGGGCCGAAAGGGGTTCCACAGGGAGCTCCTCAGGCGGCTGAAGAGATCGGGGATCTCGAAGGCCCTGATCGATGGGCAGGTGCGGGAGCTGGAGCCCCTGCCGGAACTGGAGCGCTTCAAGGAACACGACATAGAGGCCGTTGTGGGGGAGCTCCAAGTGGAGAAGGGGCCGAGCCTGAAGGAGGCGCTGGACAGGGCCCTTAGGCTGGGCAAGGGATCAGTGAAGGTCATAGGCACCGGGGGGGAAAGGGAACTTTACAGCACCAGGCTCTATTGTTCCCGTTGTCACCGGGGCTTTGAGCCCTTGGACCCGCGCCTCTTCTCCTTCAACAGCCGCCAAGGGGCCTGCCCCCACTGCCAAGGGATCGGCAGCTTCAGCGACTTCCTGCCGGAGCTGGTGATCCCTGACCCCCGGAGGTCCCTTCAAGAGGGGGCCTTGGCCCCCTTTGAACACCCGGCCCTGAGGAGGCAGCGCAGGAAGGTCCTGAGGGAGATAGCCGAGAGGCTGGGGATACCCCTGGACCGCCCCATCGTGGAGCTCGGGAAGGGGGTCCTGCGGAAGGTCCTTTACGGAGGGAGCGGCTTCAGGGGGGTGATCCCCACCCTGAGGGAGCTCAGCTACTGGCTGGAGGAGGACCTCGGGGACCTACTCCTCGAGTACATGGGGGACAGGCCTTGTCCTCGCTGCGGAGGCAAGAGGCTGAGGGAAGAGGCCTTGGCGGTCAAGGTCAAAGGCTGGGGCATCGGGGAGTTGGTGGCCCTCTCTGTGGAGGAGGCAGAAAAAGTCATCTCCTCTTGGAGCTTCTCGGCCGAGGAGTGGACCATCGCCGAGGGCATCATCTCCGAACTCCTCTCACGCCTCCGCTTCCTCAAAGAGGTGGGCCTCGGGTACCTCAGCCTGGACCGCCGAGGCGACACCCTCTCGGGAGGGGAGGCCCAGAGGATAAGGCTCGCCGCCCAATTGGGGTCCAACCTCACAGGGGTCTGCTACATCCTGGACGAGCCCACCATCGGGCTTCACCCGCGGGACAATCGGTTGCTGCTCGAGAGCTTGAGGAGGCTGAAGGAGAGGGGTAACACCATCCTGGTGGTGGAGCACGATGAGGAGACCATCAGGAGGGCGGACCACATCGTGGACCTGGGGCCAGGGGCCGGCCCTCAGGGCGGGAGGGTGGTGGCCCAAGGAACCTTGGAGGATTTGAGGAGGACCCCCCAATCGATCACCGGCGCCTACCTGGACGGCAGGGGCCGGCGGGAGATCACCTCGAAGCTCCGCCCGGCCAAGGGGTGGCTCACGGTGATCGGGGCGCGAAAGTTCAACCTGAAGGGGATCGACGTGAGGATCCCCCTGGGGGCCATAACCTGTGTGACCGGGGTCTCCGGCTCGGGCAAGTCCACCCTGGTGAGGGAGGTCCTCTACCGGGGCCTGAAGGGCCTCCTCTCCCGCGGTGAGGC
>QMLK01000252.1 GCA_003646705.1 Deltaproteobacteria bacterium
AGGGAAGAGATCATACGGGTGGTCTCGAAAAGGGGCGGACACCTGGCATCGAGCCTCGGGGCGGTGGAACTCGCCATAGCCGTCCACTATTGTTTTGACACCCCCCGTGACAAGGTCCTTTGGGATGTGGGACATCAGGCCTATGCCCACAAGATATTGACGGGCCGCAGGGACCTCTTCCCCACCCTGAGGCAATACGGGGGACTCAGTGGCTTTTTGCGACGTCAGGAGAGCCCGCATGATCCCTACGACAGCGGGCATTCGGGCAGTGCCCTCCCCATAGCCCTGGGAATGGCCGAGGCCAGGGATCTGAAGGGAGAGGATTTCAGGGTTATAGCCATTGTGGGAGATGGGACCTTGAGCACGGGGGTTGCCTTTGAGGCCTTGAACTGTGCAGGGGCGTGGAAGAGCAATATCATTGTGATCCTCAACGACAATGAGATGTCCATCTCCAAGACCGTAGGGGCCATTTCAGCCTATTTGAGCCGGATAATGACGGGCCAATGGGCAACAAGATTCAGGGAAGATGTGAAGCAATTGCTTCATGAGGTTCCGGGGGGCAAAAAGCTTTTCAGGTTGATGAAGGTCACAGAAGAGGTCCTAAAGGGGGTATTCAGTCCCGGATTGCTCTTCGAGGAGCTGGGTTTTAAATACCTGGGTCCCCTTGATGGCCACAACCTCGATCACCTGATCGAGACCTTCAAGAACGTGAAACATCTCAGGAGGCCGGTCCTTGTACACGTTATAACCAAGAAGGGCAAGGGCTATGCCCCTGCAGAAGAGGACCCGACGACCTTCCACGGCGTTGGGCGTTTTGACAGCGAAAACGGGATACTGTCGGAACCCGATGGCCTCCCTCCCACCTATTCGGAGGTCCTTGGGCAAACATTGCTGCAGTTGGCCTCCAGGGACCCGGAGATCGTCGCCATCACGGCTGCAATGCCCCAGGGGACGGGCCTTCATGATTTTGCAAAGAGGTTTCCCGAAAGGTTCTTCGATGTGGGGATCGCTGAGCAGGCGGCCGTGAGCCTTTCGGCGGGCTTGGCCCTCTGCGGCCTCAAGCCCGTTGTTGCCATCTACAGCACCTTTTTGCAGCGGGCCTTCGATCAGATAGTGGAGGAGGTGGCCCTTGAGAAATTGCCCGTGCTTTTTTGCGTGGACCGGGCGGGTATTGTGGGTGAGGATGGCCCCACCCATCATGGTTTGCTCGATCTCTCATATCTCCGGGCCATCCCCAACTTTACTGTCATGGCCCCCAAGGATGAGGCCGAACTGCAGAGGATGATCGTCACGGCCCTTAACCACCGCAATCGTCCGTCCGCCATAAGGTACCCGAAGGGAAGGGGTTATGGAGTCCCCCTGGAGGAAGAGCCCCATCCCATCGAGTGGGGGAAATCGGAGGTCCTCAGGGTGGGCAGCGATCTTCTGATCCTCGCGATAGGCTCGATGGTCCACAGAGCCCTTCAGGCCTGCGATATCCTCCAACGGGAGGGGGTTTCTCCGGGAGTCGTGAACGTCCGTTTCGTGAAGCCCCTGGATGAGGAAACGATCCTGGATCTTGTCGCAGGCCACAGGGCTGTCCTCACGCTGGAGGAAAATGTGGTCGAAGGGGGATTTGGCAGTGCCGTACTGGAACTTTTGGCCCGTAAGGGCATACCGAAAAAGGTCCGCTGCCTGGGACTCCCTGCTCGCTTCGTCGAACACGGGAAAAGGGAAGAGTTGCTTGAGTCCTGTGGCCTTGGCCTCAAATCGATAGTCAAACTGGCCCTTGAGCTCCTTGGGCAAGAAGGAACGTCTTGACAAGCTCATGGTGCAAAGGGGCCTTGTCCCTTCCCGTGAGAAGGCCCAGGCCATCATCATGGCGGGGATGGTGAGGGTTGACGGGCAACCAGCCCGCAAACCCGGACAGATGGTGAAGGAAGACGTCAAATGAGAGGTCCTGGGCGATCCCATTCCCTATGTTAGCCGCGGGGGAGTGAAGCTTGAGGCGGCCCTCGATCGATTTTCCGTCCCCGTCGAGGGGAAGATCTGCATGGATGTCGGTGCCTCCACCGGTGGCTTCACCGATTGTCTCCTTCAGCGGGGGGCGGAGAGGGTATATGCCGTGGATGTGGGCTGGGGACAGCTGCACTGGAAGTTGAGGAGGGATCCGCGGGTGGTGGTCCTGGAAAGGAGAAACATACGGTATTTGCCGAAAGAGGGAATTCCGGAGGAGATAGATCTGGCCACCATTGACACGTCTTTCATCTCCCTGAAATTGGTGATCCCGGCGGTCCTCAAGTTCTTGAAGGATCGGGCCGAAATCCTCGCCCTCATAAAGCCCCAGTTTGAGGTCGGAAAGGGAGAGGTCGAAAGGGGAGGCGTGGTGAGGGATCCACAGAAGCACAGGAGGGTCATACGGGAGATCTGGGAATTCGTCCGGTCGCTGGGTTTGAGCCCGCAGGGCGTAATGGAATCGCCCCTTCTTGGACCGAAGGGGAACAAAGAGTTTTTCATCTATATCAAGAAGGATGGGTAAACCAAGGGATCCCAAACCGGCCAAACTCATCTCGAGCCTGATAAGCTCCTCGGATGACCTCATCCATTTTGCCCTCGAGATCATGGGCGAGCGCCTGGGGGAGATCGATTTCAAAAGCCCTCCCCTGCCCTTCCACTGGACCACTTACTATGACAGGG
>QMLK01000253.1 GCA_003646705.1 Deltaproteobacteria bacterium
CCGGACAACGCTCGCGCCCTCCGTATTACCGCGGCTGCTGGCACGGAGTTAGCCGGCGCTTCCTCTGGTGGTACCGTCAGCCCTGTGAGGTATTAGCCCACAGGGCATTCTTCCCACCTGACAGGGCTTTACGACCCGAAGGCCTTCATCACCCACGCGGCGTCGCTGGGTCAGGCTTGCGCCCATTGCCCAAGATTCCCCACTGCTGCCTCCCGTAGGAGTCCGGGCCGTGTCTCAGTCCCGGTGTGGCTGGCCACCCTCTCAGGCCAGCTACCCGTCTTAGCCTTGGTGGGCCGTTACCCCACCAACTAGCTGATAGGACGCGGGCCCCTCCTCAAGCGGTAGCTTGCATTGCAGAGGCCACCTTTGGCCACAGCCACCGTGGTGGCCGTGGTCTTATCCGGTATTAGCCCCCCTTTCGGAAGGTTATCCCGGTCTTGAGGGCAGGTTACCCACGCGTTACTCACCCGTCCGCCGCTTTACTCAGCCCCCGAAGGGGCCTTTCTCGCACGACTTGCATGTGTTAGGCACGCCGCCAGCGTTCGTCCTGAGCCAGGATCAAACCCTCCAGTTTGAACCGGCCACAAGAGGAACCCGCCCTTTGGGTACCGCTATTCAGTTTTCAAAGATCGGAACAAAGACCGCTTCTAATTATAAGCAGCCCTCCCGGAATGTCAAGGGGCCCCCCTCAACCACGGGGGACCTCCTCCAGGAGGGCCACCTCGCCGTCCTTGAGGAGCTTCTCGACATCCAGAAGTATGGCCACCCTCTCCTTCATCTTGGCCATCCCCATGATGTACCGCGTATCCACAGAGGCCCCAAACTGGGGCGCTGGATCTATCTGATCGGCCGGGATGTTGGCCACCTCCCTCACCCCGTCGACCAACATCCCCAACATAAGCTGGTCCTTGCCGTTTTTCAACTCCGTCACGATGATGCAACTCCTCTCCGTGTACTCCCCCTCCTCCATACCGAAGCGCCGTCTCATATCGAGCACGGGGATGATCTTACCCCGCAGGTTGATGACCCCCCGGATGAAAGGGAGGCTTTGGGGCACGGGCGTGATGTCCATGAGGCCGATGATCTCCCTCACCCTGAGGATCTCTATCCCGTATTCCTCACCGCCCAGCTCAAAGAGGAGGTACTTCCCCTCCGCGCCCTCCGTCAAGACACGTTCCACCTCCGCCATGCGACACCTCCTTTTCCTTCGTTCCTCCAAGATTATCGGATGCTAAGGACAAAGCTTTAGCCGCCTTGAACAAGGCACCTTACCTCCCTAAACTAAAGACGATGGAGTTTCAACGACAGGTGGAGGGCCTGCCGGAGAAGCCCGGGGTCTACCTCTTCAAGGACTCCAAGGGGGAGATTATCTACATCGGGAAGGCGAAGGACCTTAGGAAACGGGTCCGCTCCTACCTGCACGGACAAAAGGACCTCAAGACCTCCGTGATGCTTTCGAAGGTGGCCGAGGTGGACCACATGGTCACCGAGACGGAGAAGGAGGCTCTGATCCTCGAGGACGCCCTGGTCAAGGAGCACAAGCCCCGCTACAACATCAAGCTCAGGGACGACAAGAACTACCCCTTGCTGAGGCTGAGCGTACAGGACCGTTACCCCAGACTCACCCTCGTCAGGCGCGTCAAGGCCGACGGCGCCCTCTACTTCGGCCCCTTCCCCTCTGCCCAGTCGGTGAGGGAGACCATGAGGCTCATCCATTGGGTCTTCCCCCTGCGCAGGTGCAGCGACTCCCAGTTCTCCCATCGTAGCCGTCCGTGCCTGAACTTTCAGATGAGGCGTTGCCTGGCCCCCTGCTGTCGTCGGGTCCCTGAGGAGCGCTATCGGGCCATCGTGGATCAGGTGAGGCAGTTCCTGGAGGGGGAGGGCGAAAAGGTCCTCAAGGGCCTGGAGGAGCAGATGCGTAAGGAGGCCGAGGCCCTGAACTTCGAGGAAGCGGCGAGGCTCAGGGATAGGATAACCGCCTTGAGGAAGGTGCTGGAGAGACAGAGGGTCGTGTCCTTGGACCTGGCGGACAGGGATGTCATAGCCATGTTGCGACATCGGGGAAAGGTCGGGGTATACGTCCTCTCCATAAGGGGGGGGAAGCTCTTGGGAGGCAGGTTCTTCGACTTCAAGGACGTGGGGCTACCGAACCAGGAAGTCCTTTCCTCCTTCCTCAGCAGGTATTACTCCCCTGGAAGGTATGTACCTCCTGAGGTGGTGGTGCCCTTTGAGCTGGAGGATGCGTCCCTGATCGAGGCCTCCTTGGGGGTGAAGGTCAACACGCCTCGAGACGAAAGGCAAGGGGATATGCTGAAGATGGCCCTTGAGAACGCCCGCGGGAAGCTCATGGGCGAAGGGGAAGACGTCCTGGAGGAGCTCAAGGGGCGTTTCCACCTGCGCCAGGTACCCCGGAGGATCGAGGCCTTCGATATATCCAACCTCGGCGGAGAGGTAGCCGTAGGATCCATGGTGGTGTTCCTGGACGGGGAACCGGCGAGGGACCAATACCGCCGCTTCCGCATCAAGGGCGTAAGGGGCATCGACGATTACGCCATGACCTACGAGGTCCTCAAGAGACGCTTGCAGAGGGGAAGGGAAGAGGGCGTGCTGCCGCAGCTCCTCTTGATAGACGGCGGGAAGGGACAGCTGCGGATCGCCTTGGAGGTGCTGA
>QMLK01000254.1 GCA_003646705.1 Deltaproteobacteria bacterium
CACCACCTCCTCCACCCTCTCCAGGGCCCCCTCTCGGACCTCAAGGACCAATTCGTCGTGCACTTGGATGATGAGCTTGGCCTCGAGGTCCTCGGAGCGGATCCTGCGATAGATGCCGATCATCGCCTTCTTGATCAGGTCCGCGGCCGTCCCTTGGATGGGGGTGTTGATGGCGGTCCTCTCGGCGAACTGGCGGAGGGTTCGATTGTTGCTCTTGATGGCTGGCAGGAGTCGCCTCCGTCCGAAGAGGGTGGTCACATAACCATGGCTTCTCGCCCCTTCGAGGGTCCTATCGATGAAGGCCCTTACTCCTTGATACCTCTTGAAGTATTCCTCGATGTATTGGGCGGCTGTCCTTTGGTCGACCCCCAACTCCTTGGCCAAGCCGTAAGGGCTCATCCCGTATACGATCCCGAAGTTTATCACCTTGGCCGCCCGCCTCATATCAGGGGTGACGGCTTCAGGGGGGATCCCGAAGACCTCGCTTGCGGTGCGGGCGTGGATGTCCTCGTCCTTGTTGAAGGACTCGATGAGGTGTTCGTCCCCTGAAAGGTGGGCCAAGATCCGCAGCTCTATCTGGGAGTAATCGGCGGAAAGCAGCCGCCAGCCCTCCTCCGGGATGAAGGCCTCCCGGATCTTGGCCCCGATCTCCCCTCTCACCGGGATGTTTTGGAGGTTGGGCTCACTGGAGGAGAGGCGCCCCGTGGCCGTAGCGGTTTGATTGTAAGAGGTGTGGATCCTGCCAGTGCTCGGGTTGATGAGCTTGGGCAAGGCGTCTACGTAGGCCGATTTGAGCTTCTGTAGGGTCCTGTACTCCAACAGCAATCGAGGGACCTCGTGATCGTGGGAGAGGGCTTCCAGGACCTCCACATCGGTGGAGTAAGCCTTCTTCTTGGTCTTTTTCAGCACGGGAAGGCCCAACTTCTCGAAGAGGACCTTACCCACTTGCTGGGGGGAGTTGAGGTTGAACTCCTCCCCGGCCAGGGACCAGACCTCCTCCTGCAGCTCCCTCAACCTGCCTTGCAGCTCCTCCGAGAGCCTCTGGAGGTAGCCCACGTCCACCTTCACCCCCCAGATCTCCATCCAGGCGAGGACCTCGATGAGGGGGACCTCTATCTCCTGAAATAGGGGCCTTAGGCCCTCTTCATCGAGCCTCCTCAAGAGGAGCTCCGAGAGGAGGTAGGCGGCCTCTGCTTCCTCGCAGGCAAGATCCTTGGCCTGTTCGACCTGGACCTTCTGCAGCCCTCCGCCCTTCCCCCCTACGTCCCTGCAGCTCATGGAGCGGCCCAGGTACCTCTCTGAGAGCGCCTGTAGCGAGTAGTCCCGGCCCTCGGGGTCGAGGAGGTAAGCCGCCACTGCGGCATCGCACGCCAATCCCTTGAGATCGATGCCCTGACGCAGCAGGAGGATGAGTTGCCTCTTCACCTCGTGGCCGTACTTGGGGAGGTCGCCCTCGAAGAGGGGCCGCAGACGCCCGAGGCCCTCCCGTGGGCCCATCTGCAGGGGCGCCCCTTCGTAACGATGCCCCAGGGGGAGGTAATAGGCCTCCTTCGGGAGGGGACAGAGGGCCACCCCCACGGGCTCTGCCTCAAGGGGGTCCCGCGAGCTCATCGGCAAGGAGAAGGCGAAAGGGGAGGTTCGTGTCCGTAGCCTCTCCACAAGCGCCGTCAAGTCCTCCTCCCCGAGGAGGCGGTAGCCCTCGTGGGAGAAGCCCGCCGGGGGGAAGAGCTCCTTCAGGAACCTCCTGAACTCCAGTTCCTCGAAGATCTGCCTGAGCCTCCCCTCTTCGGGGGGCGAGAGCAGGAAGTCCTCCCATCGGAACTCGAGGGGGACGTCCCCCCTGATGGTGGCCAGCCTCTTGCTGAGAAGGGCCTTCCTCATCTCCTTCTTCAGTTTCTCCTTCAGCTTGGGCCTCAGCTCTTCGTCGGGGATCCGTTCGAGGTTGGACAGCAGTTGCTCCAAGGGGCCGAACTTCCTGATCAGCTCTGCCGCTGTCTTCTTGCCTATCCCGGGGACTCCAGGGATGTTATCTATGGAGTCACCGCAGAGGCCTATGAAGTCGGGGAGGAGCTCAGGTCTCACCCCGATCTTATCCTGCACCTCCTCGGGCCCGAAGGTCTCGTCCTTCATGGTGTCCAGTTGCACCACCCCTTCCCCCACCAGTTGTAGGAGGTCCTTGTCGCCGCTCACGATCACCACCTCTATCCCCTCCTGGCGGGCACGTTTTGTCAGGGCTCCGATGACGTCGTCGGCTTCAAAGCCCTCCTTCTCCAGGATGGGGATGCGGAAGGCCTGAAGGATCTCCTTCACATAGGGGATCTGGACCTTGAGGTCACCAGGGGCGGGGGGACGCTGGGCCTTATACTCGCCGTAGAGCTGGGAACGGAAGGTGGGCCCCTTGGCGTCGAAGACCACGGCCATGGCCTCGGGCTTGTAGTCCCTCAGGATCTTCAACAACATCGATGTGAAGCCGAAGATGGCGTTGGTGGGGAATCCCCGAGAGGTGGATAAACCCTTTATGGCGTGGAAGGCCCTGAAGAGGTAAGAGCTTCCATCTATGAGGAAGAGCCTTTTAATGGGGAGGGGCTTTCTTCCTTCTCCGTTTCTCCTCATACATCCTCTTGTCGGCTTGGCTGATAAAGCTATCTGTGTCCATGTCCTCCA
>QMLK01000255.1 GCA_003646705.1 Deltaproteobacteria bacterium
ACCATGACGCATGTGGATTCGCCGGAACGGCCGATGTCATCTCAGAGACCGCCCGTGAACTGTCCTGCTTCGTCGTCGAGGACGCCTCTCTCAGCTTGGGAGCGTGGTGCAAGGGACGTGCGGCAGGAACCTTCGGAGACGTGGGAACAGTTGCCCTGTTCCCATCTCAGGATGTTGAAACAGAGCCAAACGGTGCAGTGATATGCACCAGCAACAACAGGCTGTCCATCACCCTGCGCGATCTGCTGATGCGAAGAAAGAGTCCCCTTAGACACCTCAGAATCGAACCGCTAGGCGCGTCCGTGATGCTGTCCAAGATCCCCCATGTGGATGACTTTACCAACCGGAGAAGGATCACAGCCAGGCTCTACTGTGAACTCCTCAGGGAGGTTCCGCTGATTGGTCTTCCCCTTGTCCCGGCAGACGAGAGTCACACACACATGTGCTTTCCGGTAAGGGTCCCAGCTGACCTGCGGTCCGCAGTGATGCGCGCCCTGCGAGCTCAGGATGTGGAGACATCCCTCCTGTGGACCACACCCCTGAATCGCGATGCTGAGCTCCGAACCAGGTCGATTGTCCACTCGGATCTCACCAATGCCTCACGCATCACCAGGGAACTGCTGTTTCTGCCAATGGACCCGCTGATGACGGTTCAGGAAGTCCTCCACGTTACACGCAGCCTGGCCAATGCACTCACCGAACTCAGCACCAGCCTCGTGCCATCAGCAAGCAAGCAAAAAGAAACCAGAAAGAGGACGGCATGGGTTGCATAGTTGCGATTGCCGGTCATCCATCCGAGCTGCTACAAGCGCAGACCGTATCAGTTGAGCTCGCCAAGCGCAACGTGGACTTCGTTGTGGCCTCTCAAGTTTCGGTTTTGGATCTGCCGGCTGTAAGTCCAAAGGTCCAAAAGCTAAAGACCACAGCCACCACGCCGTGTGGCAAAGTTTCACGGCTGGTCAAAAGGATCGAGCAGCTCCTCGACCACTTTAAGCCCGTTGCGGTCGTCACTTTTGGCCTGAGCGACGCGGCCATTGCTGCGGCACTGTGCTGTTCGAGGCTTGGGGTTCCGCTTGTGCACGTGGGGGCCGGACTTCGGAGTTTTGACAGGACCTCAATGGAGGAGAGGACCAGAATTCTGCTAGATCACACAGCTACACTGTTGCTGTGCCCCAGCGTCACCGCTGCGGCCAACCTCAGACGGGAGAGCATCCGCACCATCCCACCGGACGGTCAAATGGTTCCCGAAGAGTTCTGCACAGAGGGCATATCCCTTTCCCGTGGTCCAATTGCCCTCAATGTGGGGGATGTTGAGGTTGAAGCACTGGCATTTGCTCTCGGGGAGCGTCGCACTCGTTCCTCTGGGGACTACGCCCTCATTGCGCTTTCCACTAACTTTCTCAATCACGGCTCCCTCGGTGATTCACGTGCAAGGCAGGAGCTGTTGGAGGCCGCCGTCCACGACCTGTCCAAGTTAGGCATAGATTTGTTCGCCGTTTACGAACAGCCATCCGGCCTTTGGTCCTTCGACAGGACGGACACCGACGCGGAAAAACGGAACGATCCATCGAGTTTTGTCTTCTACGAGCTAACCTTAAGGTTGATAGAGAGCGCAGCAGTGCTCATCACTGACTCAACTCAGATGCAGAGGGATGCCTTCCTCCTCCGCACCCCCTGCGTCAGTCTCTGCAATGTGACACCGTTGGTTGAAACTGTCGCCCTTGGTTGGAACGTGCTGGCCGGCACTGATCCCACCCGCATCCGCATGGCGGTGTTGCGTTTCCTGCACAGCCATCCATCACGCCCTGCTGTGAACCCCTACGGCGATGGACGGGCAACGATGAGAGTGGTCCGATTGCTAACTTCCTGCTTTTAGCCCGGGGACCTGCCCAGGACGCCTCTGAGGCCCGAAAGAAGCCGCTGGGCATCTTCCGCTGTGAGGTAAACAACCAGCACCTCGTCAGAGATCAACAGCATGGGAAGCCACCTGGGGGACACCGCTGCGGGGGCTTCAGAGACATCAATGTTTGACCGGGTTCCCTCCATTCTATCGGATCTCTTGATCGAGATCCTCACATAGCGGCCTCTCTGAGATGCAAGCGATTGAACCATCTCTATTCCTCTCAAGTCCCAGGTTTCTTCGGCTTGCCGACAAGGTAACGACATCAACAACTTCCTCTAGATCACTCCCTTGGGGCTGTACACAGTTTCGATTCTCAGGGGAGGGAACCTCAATAACGATCGAGGGGGACTGATGCGGAACCTTCCTGCCTTCCTTTCGTAGTGCAGCCGCAACAATGCACCCGCCGATAATCGCCGAAGCCAGACACAGACAGATCATGGAGATCGCCAGAAGCATTTACCTTAACCTTCCTATGTGCTGCATGGACTCCCACAGTGGAATCAGTGTCCCGCACAGCACCAGGAGGACCACCATTCCCAGCAGTATGACCACTGCAGGGCCCAGGACGGCAAAGGTGCGTTCCACCTGCTCGGATGCCCTGTCCTGATAGTGCTTGAGAACGGTGCCGATGCTCTCCTCAAGCTCGCCGCTTGTCTCGCCGGTCAGCAGAATTGCGTACACGTAGGGATCACGGAACACCAAGCGGACGGCATCAGAAATCCGACCTCCCGAACGCACGGCAGCAGCAGC
>QMLK01000256.1 GCA_003646705.1 Deltaproteobacteria bacterium
CAGGTGATGCGCTGACCGCCCCCCATCCCTCTGTTTTTATTATCGACCAAATTCCGGACAAAGTTTAGTCCCCCCTGAGCGGCACAACCAGTTCCGCACATCTGTCCCTGGAAGGCCGCGGTTGGTGCGTATCTTCAGCCATGTCCAAGACCGCCCCGGCAAGGGACGAAAGTTGGAGGGATCAATGCGAAAGACTGCACGTCCGTTAGCTGCTGCCCTACTTTCTGCCGCTTTGCTGGCCAGCGGCTGTGCCACGAGAGCTCAGCTGCTCAAACTTCATAGGGAGTACCTGGATTTCGCCACCAGGGCCGGGAAAACTGACCGCGAGCTCGTCCAAAGGGTGGATGAGCTGCGGACCTCCTTCCAGGATCTGGCCCGGCTCCAGGGGGGACTCGAGGTGAAACTGAGGCAAAGCAATGACAAGACGCAGAGAGAACTGGCCAGCTTGCGGGAAGTGCTCGCAAGTTTTGAGCAGTCCCGCTGGGAGTTTGGCGAGCGGCTCGACGAGGTTGAGCGCGGGCTGAGCAATGTCACCTCATCTGTGGCAGTTCTGCAGGGACAGCAGGACGCACTGAAGAAGCAGCTTGACAGCCTGCAGAATCACCGCGAAGACGACACAGAGGAATCCATCGAGCAGATAACAGAGGGGCTGCAGGAACTCCGGGGACATGTCGACGAGGTGAACCAGCGGCTGGAGGCCCTCTCGTCCCAGGTGGCCGCCCTCAAAAAGAGGGACAAGAGCGGGTGGATCGTCAAGGTGGACCAGCTCAGGTACAGGCCCGGGGGAAAGCTCAAGGACCGAAAGAAGCTCCGGAAGCTGTTGTCCAGACTCGACCCGCAGAAGCTGCAGAGCGCCGTGGCCACGATATCGGCGCCCTCGAGCAGCGACCTGAAGCTTGCGGAGGCTGACCTCAGATCCCTGCTCCCAAAGGGCGTGAAGCTGACAGTCGTGGCCCAGTACGACCCAAAAAGGCGGGCGGTGGACCTGGTCCTGAGCTTCAAAGACTTTCCCTTAAAGCGGGAAAAAGCGGACCAGAGCAAGGCGAAGAAGAAACGCCGCTCCCTGCTCCCCTTTTAGGAGGACAATTCCATGGAGCAGTTCGAAGCCCGCATACCAAATATAGACGGTCAAATGCAGATCCTCTGGTGGGAGATGGACGAGCTGATCGTGATGCTCGTCTGCACGTGTCTGGGCATAGCCTTCGGGATGATGATTCCGGGGGCGATAGTCGGCTTCATCGTGTCAAAGGCCATAGCCCGGATGAAGATGGAAAAGGCGGACGGCTACTATCTGCACCTGCTCTGGTGGCACGGACTTTTCCCCCTTATAAAGCTCAGGGTGCCGCACTGGATCCGGGAGTTCTACGAGGTGTGACCGTGTTGCCCAAGTACGTCGAGCAATGGGAGAACGCCATAAGGGACAAGCTCTTTCTGAAGCTCCTCGCGCTGCTGCTGGCACTGGCCCTGATCGCCAACGGGCTGTTCAGACGGGCGACCAACAGGGTCGTGATCTACCCGCCGGAGGTGAAGCAGGAGTTCTGGGTCGGGCAGAGGTCGGCCTCGAAGCAGTACCTGGTGCAGATGGCCCTTATGTACCTGCACTTCCTGCTGGACATCAACCCCCGGAACGCCGACAGCTTCGCCTCCTTTGTGATCAAGAACCTGACGGGCGACAAGGTCTCCAAGATCGAAACCGCCATTCTGCAGGACGTCATGTATGTGAAGGACAACGACATCTATCAGTACTTCTACCCAGAAACAATCAAGGTCGTTGGGAAAAAGGAGGTCCGCGTAACCGGCCAGGTGAAGCGCGAAATCGCCGGAAAGGAGGTCATCGAAAGGGATGTCTGCTACAGGGTGGTTTTCAAGATCTCTGGCATGCAGCTTCGCGTTTCTGACATTGGTCCTTGTCCCAGGGACGAGGACTGAGGCCCTGCAGAGGGTGAAGCTCGTTTCGGAGACCGAGGTCTACACCGTCCTTGTCTCCAACACGCAGGCCAACCGGTTTGTCTTCCCATTCAGGGTGGAAAAGATCACCTCCTCCGCTCCTGGGCTCGATGTGAAGTTCTACCGCAACACAGCCACGGTCAGCCTGGTGGGGGAGGAGGCAGCCGAGATGATCGTGTACGCCAAGGGTAAGAGCTACATGCTCAACCTCATACCGAAGGACATCCCTGGGGAGACCGTGATCCTCGAGGTGCAGGCGCCGGAGCCCGTCAAGTACCAGCAGGGCTACCTGAAGGCGATCAAGGACCTGATCATGGCGGGCTACCGCGGTGAGATGCCCGACGGATACCAGGCCGTGGAGGTCTTCAAGAAGGTCAAAGACTGGGAAAAGGGAGGCACCCTCTACCTGGTGAGGGTCTACCGCTGCCCCCAGGCCCTGACCCTGAAGGAGTACGTTCTGATGAACACCGGCAAAGACACCGTGGAGGTGTCGGAAGAGGACTTTCTGAAGGGGAACGTGAGAGCGGTCTCCGTCGACCGCCATGAGGTGCGCCCTGGGATGGCGACAAAGGTCTTCGTGGTTGAGTGACGGTGGACGAGCGTCAGCGACAGGACCAGGAACAAGAGCAGCGGCCTCGGATGGAGAGCCAGAGGGAGGAGCAGCAGAGGTCGCCTGAGACCTTTTTGGACGAGGTGATGAGGGAGC
>QMLK01000257.1 GCA_003646705.1 Deltaproteobacteria bacterium
ACCCCCCCAAGATCCGCTACGGCCTCGGGGCCATCAAGAACGTGGGCCGAGGGGCCGTGGAGGCGATCCTCGAGGCGCGACAGAAGGGCCCCTTTCGGGACCTGTTCGACTTCCTGGAGCGGGTGGACTCCCGGAGGGTGAACCGGAAGGTGGTGGAGAGCCTGATAAAGGCCGGGGCCTTCGGCTCCACCGGGGCCAAGCGCTCGCAGCTCATGGCGGTGCTCTCGGAGGCCATCGAGCTCAGCAGCAAGGGCCGGGGACGGAAGGGGCAGCAGTCCAGCCTCTTCGGCCCCATGGAGACCCCCAAGAGGGAGCTGCCCGAGATGGAGGAGTGGCCCGAGGGGCAGCTCCTTCAAGCCGAGAAGGAGGCCTTCGGCTTCTACTTCACCTCCCATCCGCTGAAGGGATACGAGGCCCAACTCCAGGAACGAGTCTCCTCAAGCATCGACGCCCTGGTGGAGCTGGAGGCCGGGGGTCGGGTCAAGGTGGGGGGGATGGTGGTGGCCTCCAGGGAGATCCGCACCAAGAAGGGCGACAGGATGGCGGTGCTGCAGCTCGAGGACCTCAAGGGGCGGGTGGAGGTGGTGGTCTTCCCCGACCTCTTCAGGGCCGTAAGGCCGCTGCTGCTTCAGGAGATCCCCTTGATCGTGGACGGGGTCCTGGAGAAGGACGACGAAGGACGCCCAAGGATCAGGGCCCAGAACATCACACCTCTCAGGGCCTCGGACGCCAAGAAGGGGGCCCTCCCCAGGGAGGTCCACATAAGGCTCAAGGCCGACGGGCTCTCCCGGGATCACCTCCAGGCCCTGCGGAAGATCATCGAGTCGAACCCAGGCCCCTGCGAGGCCTTCCTACACCTGGAGGGCCTTGAGCGAGAGGTGATCCTGCAGCTTCCGCCGGAGCTTCAGGTCTCCCCCTCCGAGGAGATGGTCAGGGCGGTGGAGGGCTTTCTGGGCTATCGAGCCGTGGAGGTTCAATAAGGTGCTCCGCCACTACCTGGAATTCGAGCGCCCCTTGATGGAGCTGGAGAGGGAGTACGAGGAGCTCAGGCGCTTCGCCTCCCCCGCCGATCCCAAGGTGGCCTCGAGGCTCAAGAAGCTCGAGGCCAAGATCATCAAGCTCCGCCAGGAGATCTTCTCCCGCCTCACCCCGTGGCAGAGGACACAACTGGCCCGCCACATCGAGCGCCCCCACGCCTTGGATTACATCGGACTGATCCTCACGGACTTCGTGGAGCTCCACGGCGACAGGGCCTTCCGGGACGACCCGGCGGTGGTGGCCGGCCTCGGGAAGCTCGAGGGGGAGACCGTGGTGGTGGTGGGCCAGCAGAAGGGCAGGGACATCTACGAGCTCCACCGCCGCAACTTCGGGATGCCCCACCCTGAGGGTTACCGCAAGGCCCTGCGGGTGATGGAGCTCGGGGCCCGCTTCTCCAAGCCCATCATCACCCTGGTGGACACCCCCGGTGCCTATCCAGGGGTGGGGGCGGAGGAGAGGGGCCAGGCCGAGGCCATCGCAAGGAACCTGAGGGAGATGGCCTCCATGGAGGTCCCCATCGTGGCCGCTGTGATCGGCGAGGGCGGCTCCGGAGGCGCCCTGGCCATAGCGGTGGCCGACCGCATCCTGATGCTCCAGTACGCCATCTTCTCGGTCATATCGCCCGAGGGCTGTGCCGCCATCCTTTGGCGTTCCCGCGAGAAGGCCCCCCAGGCGGCCGAGGCCCTGAGGCTCACCGCCGAGGACCTGAAGGAGCTGGGGGTGGTGGACGAGATAGTACCCGAGCCCCTAGGGGGCGCCCACAGGGATCACCGCGGGGCGGCCATGGCCCTGAAGGAGGCCCTGATCAGACACCTCGAGGAGCTCAAGAGGATGACCCCGGAGGAGCGCCTCGAGGCCCGCTACGAGAAGTTCCGCCGCATGGGGGTCTTCCTCGAGGGGACCTCGGAGGACGGCAAGGAGGGATGAGGGATGGACCTTCAGGTGGACCTCTCCAACCTCTGGGCTGAGAGGACCGAGGGGGGTGTGAGCAGGGATCGGTGGGAGGCCTTCTGGCCCCAGGCCCAGAGGGCGTGGTGGCAGCTCCAGCAGCAGAGGAGTAAGGGGGAGCTCGCCTTCCTCGACCTGCCCTACACGAAGGGATCAGAGGAGGTCTTGAAGGCCGCAGAGGCCTTCCGGGGGGACTTCGACCCGGTGGTGCTGCTGGGGATAGGGGGGTCGTGCCTCGGCCCTCAGGCCCTGGCCGAGGCGATCTTTCACCCCTGGATGAGGGCCTCCGGGCGGGCCGGCCAGGGGGGGCCTCAGGCCTTCTTCCTGGACAACGTGGACCCGGAGACCTGCTCCCACGCCCTGGAGGTGGCCCGAGAGGGGAACCCCCTGGTGATCGCCGTGAGCAAGTCGGGCACCACCGCCGAGACCTTGGCCCAGCTCCTCCTCTTCCTCAGGATGCTCAAGGACCGCTTCCCCGAGGACTGGAGGGGACGGCTGGTCGTGATCACCGACCCGGAAAGGGGGCCCTTGCGGGCCTTCGCCCAGGCCGAGGGCCTCACCGCCTTAGAGATCCCGCCCCAGGTGGGGGGGAGGTTCTCCGTGCTTTCGGCCGTGGGGATCTTCCCGGCTGGGGTCTTGGGGGTGGAGGTGGAGGAGG
>QMLK01000258.1 GCA_003646705.1 Deltaproteobacteria bacterium
CTACCTTCATGCTGCACCTCCAACGGCTTTCACTTTCTTTTGAGCCGCGCGGTTGCCCTTTCGAGCGGAACGGGCTTTTGTCCCTTCCAGACCACTTTGAGCCACCCCAGGGGCTCGACCTTTCCCGCCGTTATGAAGTATCCCCACCGCTGTCCGTCCTCGCCAACGAGCTCCAGGGTCGTCCAGTATCCCCTCTCAATGACAGACGAAATGAACTCCGCAAGCAGCCGGTCACAGTAGTGGGTTCCTACCGGGCTGCTGCCAGGTGGAACGAGGTGGACCATCCCGTCCTCCTCGCGGAAGGAGTAGTTCTTGAGGCTGTGTGACTCCCTCACGCTGGCAGTGGCTCGTTCCTCGGCGAAGTCGCGCAACGCCTTTTTGAGCTCATCCAGCGTCAGCCTGCTCTTGAACGCGCATGGTTCGAGGACTGCCAAGTAGGCCATCGAGTACCCTCGCCACATCCTCCAGGCTGTGTGCTACCAGGGCGATTCCACCCATCCGCTTGACTTCGGCCAGAAAGGCCCTCTGGTGGGCGGTGGGCTTCCGCCCGGGCTTCTTGACCTCTATGGCCAGGAAGCGGCCGTGCGGCGGGATTATGCCCAGTATATCCGAGATTCCCTTCATTCCGACCCGCATTACACGGCGTCTGTCTTCGGATTGAATGACGACGAGCCCTGCGTTCTGCCGCCACGCAAAAATACCTCTGAGCCTCAGGTATTCAAGGATTTCACCGATCAGCTGCTGCTCTTTCTGGTGAGCCAGAACTTTGTCTTGCCTCTTCCTTGATGCGGAGCATCGCATCAAGAACCTCCCTGTTCGTGGTGATTTGCCGGACCGTGTTTGGAGCGATCCGTCCGAGCGGGTGCTCCATCAGCAGCCCCCTTGTGGCCGCCTGCATGCGTTCGAGCATCCGCACAACTGACCCGTCTGCGCGGCTCGCTTTAGTGATCCTGCTTCCCAGAGAACAGATCTGGCTGTAGAGGTCCCAGTGGTCATCTGTGGCGGACCCCGTCTGCATCAGCAGCCTTATCGCCCTGGTTGCCACTTCCATGAGGTGTTTGGCGTGCCTTCTTATGAGCCTGGTGTCCTCTTGCCTCCGCCAAATTTTCTTGAGCGTCCGCTTGATCTTCCGGTCCGTCATGCCTCCCTGATTGATCCTGAGGCGGGCTTCCTCTATCCCGAGGTCAGCCAGGAACTCGAGGGCTTCTCGGTATCCACAGCCCCTTGCGGCCATCACCAGGTCAACGGCATTTCCACCCCTTCCCTCGACGAAGCAGTACCAGCGGCCGTCGGGCCTGTAGCTGAAGCTGGTCGGGTTGTCGCCCCCATGGAGGAAGCACCGTGTGCGTCCCCCCTTCCCCGGCTGGCCGCCGAGGGCAACTATGAGCCTTTCCATCTCGTCACCATGGAGTTCGAGCATGGGCTGCCTCCATCATCCGCAGTGCTGCAAGCCTGTCGAGGTGCTCTGCAAGGGCTGTGATGCTCGCATCGGGGCTCCTGTCGTCGAGCTGGACGATGTTGAGCTCTGAGCAGGTGGACTCTGGTGAGTCCAGGACGACCGCGAACGGTGGCCTGTGAGGGGCGAAAGGATTTGGGCCCCATTCCAGGAATGCGCATGTTCGGGCCGCCTCCTCGTTTGCCCTCAGCACCTTTTCGCTCAGGTTGAGCGCGGTGAGGTTGGTTCTGGCGAACAGATGGCTGGCGATGAAGGCCACTGCTTCTCTGCGGTTCTCTCCTGGCAGTGGCCTCAGGACCAGCTGGATCCCTCTGCTCTCGGCGACTGCCTGCAGCCTGTCCAGCAGCCCGCCCTGGAGGTGCCCAGGTGTTGCGAAGACCTCAACCCTCGGGTAGCTGGGGACCGTGAGCATGTCAGCGCTGATCTGGGCGTTCGGGAAGAAGTAGACGAAGTGGGCACCGAGGAAGGCCAGGGTGAACGCGCTGCCCAGCCGCCTGAGGTTGGGCCTCTGTATGAGCAGAGCGAGGGACAGCGCTGTGCATGCGTAAAACGAGATGCACAGCTTGCACACGCTCTTGAGGTAGAACAGCTCGATGCCGGTCAGGTAGGTTTCGGCCCCTGCCACAAGCGCCAGTGAAACCGCAGCGATCTTTGGCCGCCCTTTCAGGAGGGCGATGAGAGAGAGCGTCAGCAGCAGCACCGCTCCCAGCGGCAGCGGCAGTCCCTGCACCTCCGAAAAGGAGCTGTGCTGGACGACGTTGCACGTCGTTTCTCCGCACCCCAGGTCTGAACCAGGGGCGAGCTTCTCCGAGAGGGCGACCAGGGACAGGACGAGCGCGATCATCAGCAGCACAGCAGCCGCCCTTCTCTTCATCTTTGCACCTCCCTGAGGTACATCAGCGCAAGCCCTGCGTAGACGAGGAAGTCCCTGAGGGTGTCCTCCAGGGACTCGGTTTTCACGTGGATGGTGGACCCATCTCTGGACAGGTTGACGAGTCTTTCGATCTTGTCCTGCATTCTCACGAGGAGTCCTGGTAACCCCGCCTTCTTCCAGCTCGAACCGTAGTCCCGGTTTTTGGCCTGGAAGAGCTCGAGGCATTCGGCCATGATCTGGGCGAGTTGTCTTGCCTGCTGTTCGGTCTCGTCGGGAAGTTGCCCTGCGTGTGCGAAGCTCTGGATCATGGAC
>QMLK01000259.1 GCA_003646705.1 Deltaproteobacteria bacterium
CTCTTTTCTCCATCACTGCCCCCCTGGAAGGTCATCCCCTTCAGCGCCAGTCCGAGACCCCCACCATGACGGAGGTCTCGAGCAGGCGGGACGCCCCCTCTGCCAATCCCTATTTTCCCTCAGATCCGGTTGGCTCGGCACTCCTCGATGGTGACCTCGCGACCACACTTAGGACAAGTGATCTTGGAGTCGTCGGAGAACATCTCCAGCTCTTCACCACAGCCAGGGCATCGGCAGGTTATGGGGGAGACGTTCCTTCCCTCCACAGCACATCCCTTGAGGGGCCTCTCTTCATTCATGGCCGCACCTCCTCAAAGCCTCTGCTCCCAGAGGCCGTGGACGTTGCAGTACTCCCTCACGACCTTGGGCTGCCATTCCGACTTGAGGAGAAACTCCGCCGAGGGCTCATCTCCGGGTTTGAAGAACCTCTGATAACAACACCCATCTACCTCCACCTCGAGCCACACTATGTAATGGTCCTTCTCCATGGGGTGAGGGACCGAGCCGACCTTGACCTTTACACCCTCTGGGGTCCTCTCCAAGACCGGCAGGTGTTTTTCCTTGCCCCCCTCGGCGGTCTTCGGCCGCTGCAAGACCATGGGCTGGCCGCAACAGAAGAGGTTGCCACCGCCGGCGAGGTTCACCTTCACCACGTTGCCGCATACGTTACACTTGTAGACGCCGTAAAGCTCCGCCATCTCTTATCACCTCCTCCACTCTTACCTTGATCACCCCTCGAGCCCCCACCTCTCCACTCGGCGCAGCCAACCCTCTGGATCGGTGAGGTACTCGATGGAGTCCATGATCTGGAGGTAATGGCCCCTCTCCTCCCAGGAGAGGGCGAGCCAGAAGCGCCTCTCGGCGGGGTCGGTCGCCCCCTGGGCCAGCTCCTCGTAGTACTTGAAGGCCTCCTCCTCCCGCCCCAGGGCGAAGCGCAAGGCCTCCAGGTCGCCCTCTGAGGCCTCGGCCTTCTCGCCCAGGGCCCCGTCGAAGACCTTCCTCAGGCGGGAGGGATCACCGACCGTCCTGACCCAACCTTGAAAGCCCCCCGCCTTCAACCCCTCGTAGATCTCCCTGATCCTCCTCATGTGAAGGTCCTCTTCCCTGGCCAGGGCTTCGAAGATCCCCTTGGCCAGGGCGCTGTTGGCCCTCTGGGCAGCCCCTTCGTAGAAGCGCTTACCCTCCACCTCCATCTCTATGGCCCTCTTCAGGGCCTCGTCCTTTGCCGCCATATCCCGACCTCCGACTTCAGTCCTTTTTGCCCACAAGCCGCGGATCGACGTTGCCCGAGGTCGGCCCGCCGCACTCCGGCACGTAGCAGCTCACGTCCCTGAACTCGCACTTCTGGTGACAGGAAGGGCACTCCTCTGGAGGCCTCTCCCCCTTGACTACGTAACCGCAATTGCTACAGCTCCACTGATGTTCCATCGTCATCGCCTCTCTTTCGGGCATCCCTGAGGATCCCCTTTGCCTTCAGAAGGCCATCTCGGGCTTCCAGACCTCCCAGACCTTGCCCACCAGGGCAGGTCCGACCTTAAGGGTGGGCCTTCCGGGTCGCCACCCAGAGGGGGTGGCCTCAGCGCCTCCGGTGCCCCTCACGTGCTGGAAGGCCTTGATCTGGCGGATCAACTCCTCGGGGTTGCGACCCACAGGAGGGGTGAGGACCTCCATGGCCTGGATCACCCCGTCGGGGTCGATGATGAAACGGCCACGGATGTCCACGGCCCCCTCGTCGTCGTAGACCCCATAGACCCTCCCGATCTTCCCCCCCGGGTCCGAGAGCATGGGGAAGGGGACCCCTCCTGGGACCATCTTGGAGAGCTCCGTCTCCTGCCAGACCTTGTGGGTGAAGCGGCTGTCAACGCTTATGGCCAGGACCTCCACATCCATGTCCTTCAACTCTTCGTACTTGACGGCGACCGCCGTCAGTTCGGTGGGTCAGACGAAGGTGAAGTCCCCGGGGTAGAAACACAGGACCACCCATTTCCCCTTGTAATCGGAGAGCTTGACGTTCTTGAACTCACCGCCGATGAACGCATTGGCCTCGAAGTCCGGAGCCGGTTTGCCCACCTTTGCCAACACCTCCGTCACCTCCTTCCTCTCTTCCTTTGGTCCCCTCTGCTCGGGCTCCTCGATGAGGGGCCCTTTGGCGGGCTCTACACAACCCTTTACATCCTCCATCCTATCACCTCCTTCCCCTCAACCTCTTGATGGCCACATTGGCCGCTATCAGGATCGGGTCCCAGACGGTGGCGAAGGGCGGGGCGTAGGCCAAGTCGAGCCGTGCCACCTCCTCGACGGTCATCCGGGCGTGCAGAGCCGCAGCGAGGGCATCTATCCTGTGGGCCACCCCTTCCTCCCCCACCATCTGGGCCCCTAAGAGCCTGCCCGTCTGTCGATCCACCGTGTAGTTCACCCACAAGGGCCGGCCGGACAGGCGTGGGCTCGGGATCGGCCCTCGATGGAGACCTTCAGCACGTCGTAGCCCTCCCTTTCGGCCTCAAGGCCCGTCAGACCTGTGCGGGCCACCTGAAGTCTGAAGACCTTGGTCACCGCTGTGCCCATCACCCCTTCAAAGGTGTGATCCAAACCCGCCGCGTTCTCCCCGGCCACACGGCCCTGCTTGTTGGCCGTGGTCCCC
>QMLK01000260.1 GCA_003646705.1 Deltaproteobacteria bacterium
CACCAGGACCTTGGCCCCGGGGTCCAAGGCGGGATACCTTCGAGGCACTTCTTACCCCCCATCCCCGGCATCAGGAGGTCCAGGACCACCAGGTCTATCTCCCCTGCCCTTTGTCGGTAGATCTCGAGGGCCTCCTCGCCTGTGGAGGCCGTGATGACCTCATAGCCCCAAAGGGGAAGCCCCTCTTCGGCCATGGCCCTTATGGGGGCCTCATCGTCCACCAGGAGCACCGTCCCTTTCTTATCCGCCATCTCCACCCTTCGAGAGGGCCGGCCACCAGATCTCGAAGGTGGTCCCCTCCCCCGGTCTGCTCGTACAGGTAATGTAGCCGCCGTGGTCCTTGACGATCCCGTAGACGATGGACAGCCCCAGCCCCGTCCCCTCCCCAACCCCTTTGGTGGTGAAGAAGGGCTCGAAGATCCGCGCCTTCACCTCCTCGGTCATGCCGCAGCCGGTGTCGGAGATCCTGAGGAGTACATAAGGACCGGGCTTGACCGGCGAGGGAAGGTCCGGGATCTTCCTCCGCTTCAACAGGACGTTCTCCGTCTCTATGATGAGGCTGCCGCCCTCGGGCATGGCGTCCCGGGCGTTCATCGCCAAGTTCAAGAGCACCTGCTCGAGTTGCCCCCTGCTGGCCTTCACGGGCCATAGGTCAGGGGCCAAGTGCAACTCGATCCCTATGTTCTTCGGGAAGGTCCGCTTCAGTACCTCGCAGACCTTCTCCACCTCCTGGTTTATGTCCACCTCCACGGGGACCGAGGAGGGGATCTTCCTGCTGAAGGTGAGCAGTTGCTTGGTGAGCTCAGCCCCCCTGAGGGCCGCCCTCTCTATGTGCTTCAGCTCCGGATGGCCCGCCTCGCCCTCCGGCATCCTCAGCATCAGCAGCTCAGTGAACCCCCTGATGGTGGTGAGCAAGTTGTTGAACTCATGGGCGACCCCCCCGGCCAGCATCCCTATGGCTTCCATCTTCTGGGCGTGGAGCAACTCGGCCTCAAGGCGCTTGCGCTCGGTGATGTCCTCGTGCATGACCAGATAGTTGCCGTCGGGCAACACCAGGGTGATGGACCTTATCTCCTTGGTCGATCCGTCCTTGCACCTCACCGGGTATCTCCTCTCCACCGAAGTAGGGGGGAAGGCCTTCTCCATGTCCTCCTTCCAGGCGCTTATGACCTCGCGCCTCAGGTCTGGATCAGGGTAAGCCAGATGGACCCAATCCCTACCGGTGGGAACGTCTTGGAGGGTATACCCAAAGAGCTCCGTGAACTTGGGGTTCACATAGAGGTAGCGGCCATCCCTGGAGACCAAGGCGATGGCGAAGGGGGAATAGGCGACAAGGGCCTCGAAGCGCGCCTTCTCCAGGCTCAGCTTCTCCTCCTTCTCCTTCAACTCGGTGATGTCCTTCAAGAGGCAGACGGAGCCTTTAAGGCCCTCTCCCTCCAAGGGGTTTGACGAACAGAGGAAGACGCGCCCCCGAAGTCGCCTCTCTTGAGAGGAAGCTCCTCCTTGACCCTTGAGGGGACAAGGATTGCAGGGGGCCTCCTCTTTCCAGAGGGCTTCGTAGCACCTGCTGCCCTCGAGGGGACCGAAGACCTCTTCAGCCGCCTGGTTGGCGCGCACGATCCGGTGTTCCTCATCGACGATCAGCATGGGGTCCCGCACCATCTGGAAGGTGCGCTCCCACTCCTCCACGCTGACCGTCGAGTGGCGCAAGGCCTCCACCATGCGATTGAAGCCCGCCAGCAGTTCGCCCACCTCATCCAAGGGGGCTTTGGGCTGGGGGACCCTCACCCGGAGGTTCCCCTTGTCCACCTCCCGGAAGGCCCTCTTCAGGGTCGAGATGGAGCCGCTGGCCCTGCTTCCCAGCAGGAGGGAGATGCCGATGACGGCCGCGGCGAAGAGGGAGGAGATGAAGTACAAGATCCACCGAAAGCTCCTGTGGTGCTTCCGAAAGGTGTCGATCAGGAAGGGGGAGGCGTGCAGCAGGTCCTGGGAGGCCCTGAGGGGCCCCAAGAACTCGTCCACGTAGGAGGTGGCCGCCACGGTCAGCCGACGCCCATCGGCGGTCTTCATCATGACCGGGGCGAAGTAGAGGAACTTCTCCCTCAGCCTGCCGTCGGGGTCCCTCCAACGGTAGTAACCACCGGCGTAGCCGCTGTAGCGCTGCGCCAAGAAGGCGGTCCAAAGGCCCGGAAATTCGTCCCAGTACTCCTCGAGGCTCTTGCCTTCGAACTCCTGATAGCGGTGGATGTAGATGACCCCCGTGTCTGCATCCAACAGGGCTGTGTAGCCGTCTCGGCCCACCGGCTGTACCGCCCTGCGGCGAAAGAGCGGATCCCGACGGAGCTCCTCCAAGGTCCTTCCGGGGGCGTTCACCAGGTAGGAATCGACGTCCTCGGCGGCCTCCAGGGCCTTCTGGCGGACGAAGCGCTCGAAGAGCCGCCTCACGGCCCCCTCCACCCGCCTCCTCTCCTCCTTCTGGATCTGGAGGAAACTCCTCTCCAACTCCACCTCGAAACGGGTCCCGAGGTAGCTGTCCAGCAGGGCGAAGACCAATATCGGGAAGAGGGAGGCGCAGAGCACAAGGACCAAGATCTTGGTCCTGAAGGAGTAGATGCGCAGCGGTGACCTCATCCTC
>QMLK01000261.1 GCA_003646705.1 Deltaproteobacteria bacterium
CCACCTACAGGGGTCCTGTGGTGCTGGCGGAGCGGACAGGGGCAGCGGTAGTGCCCGTCTTCATCGTATCGGAGGCCCCGGGGAGACACGTCGTCATGGTGGAGAGGCTCTATCGTCCGAAGGGCGACCTGATGCAGGATCTCGGGGCCTTGAACGGGATCATCGAGGCCTACATCCGCCGCTTCCCCGAACAATGGTGGTGGTGGCACCGCAGGTGGAAAAGGTACCTGGACTACAGGTGAGCGGACCTCAAAACCCCTCCCTCTCTACCCCTACCCCCTAAGCTGGTACCTATGTCCGTACCCATGCACAGCTTCAGTGAGAAAGGCCTTGACATCTGGAGAAGATGTATATACTAACATATACATTTTGTAGTCTCGATCGACCATGAAGTTAGAGATCGACAAGGGGAATTCAGTACCGCTGTACCTGCAGCTGAAGAGGGAGCTGTTGAAGAAGATCAAGGGGGGAGAGCTGAAGCCTGACTCCATGATCCCCTCCGAGGTCCAGTTGGCGAAGGAGTTGGGCATAAGTCGCATGACGGTGAACAAGGCCCTCAACGAGCTAGTCCGAGAGGGCTACCTCTTCCGCCGTCAGGGCAAGGGCACCTACGTGGCCGAGAGGCGCCTGGAGTATGGTTTCTTCCGGGTGACCAGCTTCAACAGGGATATGAGGGAGCGAGGGTTGGTGCCTGGGACGAAGGTCCTGAAGAAGAGGGTGATGGTCGCCTCCCAGGAGGTGAGGGAGGCCCTCCAACTTCCCCCTCGCGAGCGGGTGATCTACGTGATGAGGCTGAGGCTCGCCAACGGCGAGCCCTTGATGCTGGAACATAGGTATCTGAACCTGTCCCTGTGCCGGCCGCTGCTGGAGGAGCCCCTTGACAAGGAATCGATCCACGATCTGTTGATCCGCAAATACAACTTGCCCCTCACGCGGGTCAAGCAGTACCTGGAGGCGGTGGCCCTGCGCCCCGCGGAGGCAAGGCTGCTCAGGGTGAAGCCTTACTCGCCCGCCCTGCTGATCCATCGTGTGACCTTCACGGAAGAGCAGCCCGTGACCATGGTCAAGTACCTCTATCGAGGGGACAAGTACAGGTTTTACGCAGACTTTAAGCCGGAGGAATGACGGCAGATGCCTTTCGTGAAGGCCTGTGGTCAAATTTACAAGAAGGAGGGTGAAGATGAGGAGGGTAGCTTGGGTGGGGTTTTTGTTGGTGGTGGCTTTCTTCTTCCTCTCGATGGGCCAAGGGGCCTTGGCAGAGGATGTGTGGCGCATCGGCACCATCTATCCCCTGACGGGCCCCCTGTCTAAGAACGGGATCAAGAACTTCGACGGGGTGAAGATCGCCACCGAGATGATCAACATCGCGGGGGCGTGCTCGGCAAGAAGGTGGTGCTGGTGAGCGCCGATGCCCCAGATCCCCAGGCGGCGGCCAGTGAGGCCAACCGCTTGATAACCCACGAAAAGGTCACGGCCACAATCGGGACCCAGTCGAGCAGCCTCTCCTTGGCGGCCACCGTCGTGGCCGAGAAGAACAAGGTCTTCTACGTCGAGACCAAGGGCATCTCGGGCCTCATAACCGCCCGGGGGTTCAAGTACCTCTTCAGGACCACCTTCAGCAGCAGGATGATGGCCAACCAGATGGTCGACTACACCGCCCAGAGGTTGGCCCCCAAGTTGGGCAAGGAGGCCAAGGAGCTGCGTATCGCCATAGTCCACGAGGACGGCGGCTTCGGGACCTCCACGGCGAAGGCCCTGACCGCGAGGGCCAAGGTCCTGGGGCTGAACATCGTGGCTGTGGAAGCCTACAGCGCCAGGACGGCGGATCTCTCCGGTCTGAGCCTGAAGTTGAAGAGGGCCAAGCCCGATATCCTCCTTGCGGCCCAGTACATCAACGACTCCATCCTCTTCCATAGGCAGGCCAAGGAGTTGGGGTTCAGACCCCTCGTCTTCGGGACCACTGCAGGGCAGGGCAACCCCGACTTCGTCAAGGCCCTGGGGAAGGACGCCGAGGGGGTCCTGGCGGGCGGGATCCCCGCGGAGATCTGCATCGATAGACTGAAGGGCGAGCCGAAGAGGGACGCGGCCGAGTTCGTGAGGAGGTACAAGGAAACCCACAAGGGTGAGTACCCCAGTCCTACCTCCTTCGTCGGTTTCGCAGGGGCGTGGATATTCTACAAGTTCATCCTCCCAAAGGCGGGGAGCTTAGATCCGGATAAGCTGCGGGAGGCGGCCTTGAGCCTGGACGTAAAGCCGGGGGAAGGCGTGCTCAATTGGGGCGTGAAGTTCGCCGGCCCCGGGGCCGAGAACGCAGGCCAGAACCTCTACGCCTCTGCCGGGATCAATCAATGGCAGGACGGTAAGCTCAGGCTCATCTATCCAAGGGAGATCGCCAGCTCAGACCTGAGGCTGGTCCGAAGCGGGAGGATCCTCGAGGAGGTGGAGGCGGCCGTGGGGGAACTGCGATAGATGGAGGGATCGCGCACCCCCCGACTTATGGGCCTTCACTGGGCGTGGGTCATCTTGGCGGTCTGTTTCGTCGACCTCTTCGTCAACTACAGCATACGGCTGGGCTTCGGGGTCGTGCTGCCGGAGATGATCCGCTCCCTGGGGCTCAACCGGACCCA
>QMLK01000262.1 GCA_003646705.1 Deltaproteobacteria bacterium
AGAGGCCTACGGTTACGGCACCCCCGGGTTTTCAGCCTACGGAGGGGTGAAGGTGGTCTTCTGAGGGATGGAGAGGATCTCCCTCTCAGAATGGGTCTATTTCCGCTTGAAGAAGGCCATAGAAGGTGGGGCCATCAAGCCCGGCACAAGGCTTATGGAGGTGCATCTGGCCAGGAAGCTCGGTGTAAGCCGAACCCCTGTGAGGGAGGCCCTTTTGCGGCTCGTGAGCGAAGGCTGCGTCAACTGGGTCACCTTCAGCGGCTTCTACGTCAGGGAAAGGTAGATGGGGGTTCCCTCGGTCCTCAAGGCCCGGCTCGCCGAAGCCCTTGATCGCCTTGCCCCCCAGGCCCTGCTGCTCTCAGGAGGTGTGGACTCGGGGCTTCTTGCCTGCTTGCGGCCGGATCTCAAGGGGATCGCCGTCTCCTTAGAGGGAGGGGGTGGGGACGGTCCCTACCTGGAGATGCTGAGGGAGTGCCTGGGGATCAAGGTACATACCGTGAGGGTCACGGTGGCCGAGGCCCTGGAGGCCATTCCGGTGTTGATCCGCATCCTCGGGAGCTTCGATCCGGCCCTGCCCAACGACCTGGCGGTCTACTTTGGCCTCAGGGCGGCGGCCGAAAGGGGCCTCAGCAGGATCGCCACCGGCGACGGCGGCGATGAGCTCTTCGGGGGATACCCCTATATGATGGATCTGGAGGACCTCGACGGTTACATCCGCCGGATCGTCCCCCATCTTCGGTTCAGCTCTTCGGTCCTCGGCGAGCACCTGGGGCTCCAGGTGGTCCAGCCCTACTTGGAGGAGGCCTTCCTGGACTTCGCCCTCCGGCTTCCTGCGGGGCTGAAGGTCAGGCAGGAGGGGGGAAGAGTCTGGGGGAAGTGGGTCCTGAGGAAGGCCCTTGAACCCCTTATGCCTCCGGAGTTCGCATGGCAGGAAAAGCGTCCCCTGGAGGTCGGCTCCGGGATGAGCGCCCTGAGGGAGCTGATCGCCCGGGAGATCCCTGACGAGGAGTTTCAGGAGAAGGCCGCCAGTTACGGCATGCGCTTCCTCTCTAAGGAGCACCTCTACTTCTACGAGGTCTTCCGCCAGGTAGTGGGGGAGGTGCCCCCTCCAGGGCCAGGGGAGGAGCCCTGTCCCACCTGCGGAGGCGGCCTCCCCCGGGGGAGGCGACACTGTCGGATCTGTGGTATGGTGCTTCAATGAGGCTCTTTTCCTCCTTCAGCGGCGGCAAGGAGAGCTGTCTGGCCCTCTGGAGGGCCACCCAGGGGGGACATCGGGTCGAGTACCTCCTCACCATGCTCAACACCACCGGGGCCCGCACCAGGGGGCACGGGCTGAGGAGGGAGCTATTGGAGGCCCAGGCGGAGGCCCTGGGGATGGCGCTGCTGATGGGGAGAGCCTCCTGGAGGGGATATGAGGCCGCCTTCAAGAGGGCCATGGCGCTCTTGAAGAAGAAGGGAGTTGAAGGAGGGGTCTTCGGGGACCTGTGGCTCGAGGAGCACAGGGAGTGGGTGGAGAGGGTCTGCAGTGAGGTGGGCATGGAGGCCCTTCTGCCCCTCTGGGGGAAGGCCCCCGAGGAAGTACTGGAGGAGTTCCTGGCCGAGGGCTTTTTTGCGGTGATCGTCTCTTTGAAGGAGGGGATGCCTAAGAGGTGGCTCGGCAGGGCCCTTGATACCTCCTTCCTCGAGGAGGCCCGCGCCCTGGGGATCGATCCCTGCGGGGAGAGGGGGGAGTACCATACCCTGGTGCTCGATGGCCCCGTGTTCCGGCGGAGGCTCGAGATCCTGGAGGCCAGGCCTATGAGGCACAGGGGCATGTTCTCCCTCGAGACCTTGGATTTCACCCTGAGGGACAAAGATGGCCGTCTACCATATAACCTACGCCCCTGAGGTGAAGGAGCTCTACCTGTACCTTGACGCGGGGTGTCCCATGAGGTGCTGGGGCTGCATCACCGAGTTTTATCCCCTGGACTGCCACATGGCCTCCCCGGGGGGGGCGCCGAGGGGCCCCCTTCCCGTGGAGGAGGCCCTGAGGGCCGTCGAGCCCCTTGAGGTGAAGAAGGCCCTCTTCTTGGGGAGGGAGCCCACGGTGGACCCGGACCTCCCCCGCCTCCTCAAGGCCCTGAAGGCGCGGGGTGTCCATAACGTCCTCATCACCAACGGCTGGAGGGTCCTGACCGAGGGGGTGGACGAGGTCTGTCTGAGCATCAAGGCCGTAACCCCTCGGGTCTTTCAGGCCTTCACCGGTCTGGAGGACCCCCGACGGGTGCTCGAGAACTTCCGCCGATACGCCTCGACAGGGGTGCTGCTTCGGGCCGAGAGCGTGCTCGTGCCCGGGTTGGTGGAGCAGCCGGAGATAGGGCGGATAGCCCGGTTCATCGCGGGGGTTAACCCCTCCATCCCTTATCGTATAGATGCCTACCTGCCCCATCCAGGGGACAGCTACAGGGCCCCAACCCTGCGGGAGCTTCAGGAGGCCAGGGAGCGGGCACGGAGATATCTGAAAGAGGTGACCATCCTGCACTCCGGAGTAAGACAGCTGTGGTCCGTGGAGCGCATCTACTGAGGGCCGTCCTCTTCCTCCTCCTTCTGGTCAGTCCTGCGCTGGGCCTTGAGCTCAGGGACGACCT
>QMLK01000263.1 GCA_003646705.1 Deltaproteobacteria bacterium
CGAACCACTGAACGAGGGGCCTCGCCCGGGCCCACCGCACTTTATGGGACATCCCCTATCCTCTTGGTTCTTACCCTCCTCAGGTCCATTTCCCCCAGGCCCCGCCGGTGAGCGATAGGGATGCAGGAGACCTCCTCTGGCTCTATCCCGAAGATCCTCGCTCCCCAGGTATCCACCGCTACCTGATCCTTCCCGATCACGATCGTGTCCATCCTCCTCACGTTCCTCAGGTTTCCTCCCTGAGGGCCTCCGGCAAGGAGCACCCTGGTGGCATCGAGGACCACCAGATCGGGCTTGAAAAAGGCGGCAAGGTCTGCCAGGGACTCGCCCAGACGCCAGTGTAGCTGAGACCTCTTTCCCCCGATGAGGCCCATCAGGTTCTTCATCCCCATGGTCAGTCTGGCGAGGCTGTGATGCTTGAGCACCGGGACGTTTATGATCCTGTCCACCTCAAGGGCATCCTGATATACCTCCCATTCCTTGAGGACTTCCCCCCCTATCATCACCCTCCTGAACCTGCGGGGGTTCACGTAGGAGACCTCAGCCCCCGCCCTCTTTGCCGCCTCCATTATCCCGCTCCTTCGGTAAACTCGCCTGGGGTCCTCACACGTATGGTCGAAGACCTTCACCCTCTTGGCCCCCGCATCGAGGGCGAGTCTCACCAGAGCGGCCACCACCTGGGGGTTGGTGTTGGCCGCATACTCCGGCCCCCTGTCCCAGGCCATGTTCGGCTTTATCAGCACCACGTCCCCCCTCTTCACATACCTCTTCATCCCCCCTAGGGCCTCAAAGGCCTGAGGGAGAAGTAAGGAGGGGTCAGGCCCATGGGCCACGACCAGATTCACTGGGGTTCTCTTCCCCCAGGCGCTGCCCACCTGGAGGAGAGGAAGGGCCGCGAGAAACCTGAGGAAATCCCTTCGGTCCATCAGCTTCCCTTTTTATCACCAAGCCAAGGCGCCGTCAACTCAGCGATGGGGAAGCCCCTTGAAGCGACGGCAGAGGTACAAAGAGTACCCTTTGATAAACTTGCCCCTGTATCTTATCTCCACGTCCCCCTTCCGATGGCATGCCTCAAAGGAATGGACGAGAAGGGAAGGAGGCCCTCTCCCCTGCTTTGTCACAAAGACGGCGTCCTTCCCCTTCTCCCTCTCAAGCCCTCCCCAGAGGTCGAACTGGCTTATCGGATAGGGGAAAAGGTTGAGGAGATAGGCCCGAGGATGGCCCGGGGTGTAGAAGGCGAGCTCTGAGGAGAAACGGCGATCCTGGGTGATAACGAAGAGATCGCCGCCCTCGGCCTCGATGATCCGGCCCACCTCCTCGCCCAGCTTCCTCCAGCCCATCAGTCGAGAGGAGGGCAACTCCTTCTGGGGGACAGGAAAACGGCGCAGAAGGTCCATGTTGTAAACGAAAAAGCAGATCACCCCCCCGAGGATCGCCGCCGAAAGGAGCCATCCCCTCTTCCTCCTTTCCGTCCAGGGGGCCTCGATCACCGAGGCCGCCGCAAGGACAAAGCCTGTCAGGTAAGAGGGCGCCGCCCAGTTGGCATAACAGGGGGAAAAGAAGCTCAGCAAGATGAAGAACCCCAGAAGCGGTGCGGTCCCCCAGAAGGGGAGGAGGTAGCGGTTATCTCCTCCCTTGATCCCCTTCCTGACGCCCTGGATGATGCCGTAAGCGATGAGGAGAAAGATCAAAGGGGTCATGAGGCCGAACTGGGTGCCGATGAACTCGAAGAAGGTGACAGGATTAAAGCTCCTCCCCTCGACCAGGGATGAGGTGTGATGGAAGGTGATCCATCCGTGGAGGTGATTCCATATCAGGTTGGGCAGAAGGAGGAGGAACCCCAACCCTGCCCATAGGTAGGGCTCCCTTCGCCTGAGCCACCTCCTCTCCTTCTTTGAGGTAGTGAGGTAAAAGAATAGCGAGGGGACGAGGGCCACAGCAGCGTATTTGCTCAGGAGGCCCAGTCCCAAGCAGATCCCCGAAAGGTACCAGAAGGCCCCCTTCCCCCGAAGGGCGGGCAGCAGGAAGAGGAAGGTGAGGCCCCAGAAGGCGATGAGGGGGGCGTCTATCGTCATGATCATCGCCCCCACCGGGCTTGCCGCCGTGAGGTTGGAGAGGAGGAAGGCCCAGAAGCCCACCCGGGGGCCAAAGAGACCCTTGGCGAAGTAAAAGAGGGCCAAGGAGCTTATGAAGGAGAAGATCGGTGCGCCCAGGCGGACGAAAAAGGGCGTATCCCCCCCGAGGGAGGTGCTGAGCCTGATCAACCAGGCCACCAAGGGGGGTTTGCTGTAATAACCCCAGGAGAGCCTCTTCGACCAGAGCCAGTAGTAGGCCTCATCAGGGGCCAGATCGTAGGGGGTTATCCCGATGTAAACGAGATGAAAGGCCAGGAGAAGGAGGGCGAGCGCCCAGAAGGCCTCCTCGTATTTCCTCTCGTCAGATCCTCCCATCCCCTTTGTTCTATATCTGGATCTCCATCAAATAACAAAAACCCCCTCTCACAGGGGGATAAAATTTGCACTCATCCCTTTTGGTGCCGAGGGGCGGAATCGAACCACCGACACGCGGATTTTCAGTCCGCTGCTCTACCGACTGAGCTACCTCGGCTTCTTTTAA
>QMLK01000264.1 GCA_003646705.1 Deltaproteobacteria bacterium
CCAGGAGTTTTCCACCCCTTTGTTGTAGGCCTCCTCGAGGAGTTCCTGAGGGTTGGGTCCGTTGTAGGTGCTGCCGTTGGTGGGGCAGAGAAGAAACACCACCAGGAGGAGCGAGATGAGTAGTCCCTTCCTCCTGCCCTTGCGTTCGCCCTTCACTCTACCCAGTAATTGGGTGCCTCTTTCGTGATGATGACGTCGTGGACGTGGCTCTCCTTGAGACCTGAAGAGGTGATTCGGACGAAGCGGGCCTTCTCTTGGAGCTCCTTGAGATCCTTCGCGCCCACGTACCCCATACCCGCCTTAAGCCCTCCCACCAGTTGGTGGATGCAGAAGGAGAGAGATCCCCGATAAGGGACTCGCCCTTCTATCCCCTCCGGGACCATCTTCTCTTCCTCCTGGGGTTGCCCATAGCGATCTGCCGTACCCTTGCGCATGGCTCCGAGGGACCCCATACCGCGATAGACCTTATAAGCCCGCCCCTGATAAAGGACGATCTCCCCCGGGCTCTCGTCTGTCCCTGCAAAGAGGTTGCCAATCATGACCGAATCGGCCCCGGCGGCGATGGCCTTGGTGATATCGCCCGAATATTTTATCCCCCCATCGGCGATGACGGGGACCTCTGCCTCCTTTGCGGCCTTGGCCACATCCATGATGGCGGTGATTTGGGGTACGCCGATCCCCGCTACGACCCTGGTGGTGCAGATGGAGCCCGGTCCGACCCCCACCTTGATGGCATCCGCCCCGACCTCGATGAGGGCTTGAGCCCCCTCAGTGGTGGCCACATTGCCCCCTATCACATCCGTGTCGGGGAAGGTGGCCTTCAGCCACCTCACGGCCTCCAGTACCCCCTTGGAGTGGCCGTGGGCGGCGTCCACCACTATGACGTCTACCCCCGCTTCGATCAAGGCTTCGGCCCTCTCCTTGAAATCACCGCTTGCCCCTATGGCCGCCCCCACCCGGAGTCGTCCGAGGAAGTCCTTGCAAGCGTGGGGATGTTGCTCCATCTTCTCTATGTCCTTTATGGTGATCAGTCCCTTCAGGTTGAAGTCCTCATCCACCACGGGCAGCTTCTCGATACGGTACTTCTGCAGCAGGGCCTTACACTCCTCGATGCCTATCCCCTCCTTGACCGTTATCAACTTTTCCCTCTTGGTCATCACCTCTGAGACGGGGATGTCCAGCCGCCTCTCGAAGCGGAGGTCACGGTTGGTCAAGATCCCCACCAAAATCCCGCCCTTGGTCACCGGGAGCCCAGAGATGCCGTGTCTCCTCATCACCTCAAGGGCATCTCGCACCTTCTGGTCCGGCTCCACCGTGATGGGATCGATGATCATGCCGCTTTCGAACTTCTTCACCTTCTGGACCTCGGCCACCTGTTCATCGATGTCCATGTTCCGGTGGATGATCCCTATTCCCCCCTCCTGGGCCATGGCGATGGCGGTCCGGGCCTCAGTGACGGTGTCCATGGCGGCGCTGATCAACGGTATGTGGAGGACTATGGACCGGGTCAGGCGGGTGGTTACGTCGACCTCGTTGGGTAAGACCTGGGAGGCCCCAGGCACGAGGAGCACGTCGTCGAAGGTCAGACTCTCTCCCACGATCTTCATGGCCAGGATGATAGCAGAGCCCTTTTTTCGCTGTCAATAAAGGGGGTTTTAAGTTTTTTGACTTTTCTTCAAGGCCGTGTTATGGTTTTTTAGCAGTCGACTCGAGCGGGGAGACCGTGTGGGGGTCCGGTTAAGACCAACTCGAGAGAGCTGCGGGAAACTTTAAGCAAGGAGGTTTAGCAGTATGGCAAGAGGACGCGTTAAGTGGTTCAACGAGAGAAAAGGTTACGGGTTCATCGAGAGGGAAAACGAAGAGGATGTGTTTGTTCACTATACCGCTATCGAAGGGGAGGGTTTCAGGACCCTTTACGAAGGACAGGAGGTGGAGTTTGAGGTGGTCGAAGGACCCAAGGGTCCCCAGGCCGCTAAAGTCTCTGTAGTGTAGGAAAATCCAAAAGGAGACCCCCGAGGGGGCCCGCTGAGGGCCCTCTTTTTTGTTACATATTTTTTCCCTTTGACAAGAGAGCTGTGTGATGCTAACCTCCTTACGGGATTTGCAGCGATGAAAAGAAGGGGAGGTGTAGTCCTCTTTCTCTTCCTGCTGGCCTTCTGGGTGGGGATTGCAGGGGCCCAGGGGGAGTGGACCCTTCGTCTTAAGGAAGAGCTCATAGATATCCAGAACAGAGAGCCCTTGGCGCTGGCCAAGTTCTTGCCCTGTTCCAAAGCCAAGGCCTTCGGCGAGTACGTACCCCTGCCCGAGGCCAAGGTGGAAGGGCAGGGGGAGATCCTCTTCTATTACGAGCCCATCAACTACTTCACCAAGAGGGAGGGCAGCTATTACGAGGTATGGTTGGTCCAAGATGTGGTGGTCTTGGACCAACGGCAGAGGGAGGTCTTCCGTCAGGAAGGGGCTTTGGAGATCCACCTGCGCAAGCTCTCCCCGGTCTTCGACCTCTATGCCATCAGCAGGCTGAAGCTCCAGGGGATCGCCCCGGGGAAGTACACCTTTCGCGTGGTGATCCATGACCTCCTGAAGGGCACAAGCGCCGCCTTCGATCATCCCTTCGA
>QMLK01000265.1 GCA_003646705.1 Deltaproteobacteria bacterium
AGGAAGGAGCTCGGGATCGCGGATGAGTTCTCAGAAGCCCAGGAGACAAAGGTCGCAAATTGACGGCCACCCTTTTTACAGGAATTCTCGGACTTGACCAAAAGGCCTCGTCGTTGTCGCTATCAAGTCCCCTTAAGGGGAAGGGCAGACGCCTGGAGGCCTCCTGGAGGGCTTCAAAGGCCCAGAGCTGAGCCCGGTTCTTAAGGGGTACTACCTCCGTCCACTGGGTACAGACGTCCGTCAGCACCACTCCTTCCGAGACATGGAGACCTCCTTCCCTGAGATCTTTTGGGAAGGAGGTTAGGGGATTTGGGGTAGATTTTTAAATGAGGCAACGATGGGGCTTTCGAATAGATTTTTGATGAGGCAAGTAGCGGGCTTGTTAAAAGTGAAGGGCTTTGGTAGGGTATAAACTCCAGGAGTTTGAGATACAGGAGGGGAGGGATGGAGGGGAAGGAGAGGCTCGTCCTTGAGGCCATGAAGAAGGCGGGGAAACCCGTGAGGCCAGGGGATGTGGCCAAGATGACAGGGCTCGAGAGTAAGGAGGTCTCCAAGATCATCAGCGACCTCAAGAAGAAGGGGAAGGTCTCCTCCCCCAAGAGGTGCTACTACGCCCCAGTCGAAGGATAGACCCTTTTGCCCCTTGCGCCGAGGGCTGACCGAAAGGAGGCAGAGGATGGGGGAGACTTTGCTCAAGGTGGAGGATCTCCACGTCGAGGTGGGGGGCAAGGAGGTCCTCTCCGGGGTGAGCTTGGAGATAGCCTCGGGAGAGGTCCACGCCCTCTTTGGACCCAATGGTTCGGGCAAGACCACCCTCATATCGGCCATCCTGGGCTTTGAGGAATACAAGGTGACCAAGGGGAGGGTCCTCTTCAGGGGTGAGGAGATAACGGACTTGCCCCCCTATGAGAGGGCGAGGCGCGGCATCGGCATATCCTTTCAGCGTCCCCCCACTGTCAGGGGGGTCAAATTGCGCCAGTTGGTGGAGCTCTGCGCCAAGGGGGACGGGCGGCTCTTGGAGGAATACGCCAGAAAGTTGAACCTCCTGGAGCACCTGGACCGGGAGGTCAACGTGGGCTTCTCAGGAGGGGAGGTGAAGAGGGCGGAGCTGCTGCAGCTGCTGCTTCAGGACCCGGTGATGGTGCTTTTGGATGAGCCCGAGTCCGGTGTCGACCTGGAGAACATAGCCCTCATCGGCAGGGCGATCAATCACCTCTTGGGCAGGAAGGTGGAGCCGGAGGCGGACAAGCCCATAAAGGCGGTGCTCCGTGAGAAGAGGAAGGCGGCCCTGATCATCACCCATACGGGCCACATCCTGGATTACGTGGAGGCCGACAGGGGCCACGTGATCCTGGAGGGCAGGATAGCCTGCAGGGGCAATCCGCGGGAGATCCTCTACACCATAAAGGAACACGGTTACGATGAGTGCTTCCGCTGCTTCGGGAGGGCGGACTGAGATGGAAGAGGAGAGGAAGGGGGCGGGGATCGACTTCTCCTCCTTTCTGGAGGAGGCGCCGGGACCAGAGATCGAGGGATTGCAGTCCCTCTCCGAGGAGGAACGCCAGGTGTTGCTGAGGGCCGGCATCGACCCCGAGGAGAGGGGGAGGTCGGGGAGCTTCTTCCAGTGCAACCACCGGGTGGTCTCCTGCGGCGCCAAGGCCCAAGGGGTCGAGGTGTTGCCCATCTCCGTGGCCTTGGAGCGTTACGGCCTCGAGGAGTACTGGTGGAAGGTGGTGGAGCCGGAGAAGGACGCCTTCACCAAGAGGGTCCAGCTCCATCAGGAGGAGGGCTATTTCATCCGTTCCTCCCCCGGGGCGAAGGTCGTCTACCCCCTTCAGGCCTGCCTCTACATATCGGTGGACCGTCTGGCCCAGGACGTACACAACGTGGTGATCGCCGAGGAGGGCTCTGAGCTCCACGTGATCACCGGTTGCGCCACATCCCCCCATGTGCGTTCCGGGCTCCACGTGGGGGTCTCGGAGTTCTACGTAAAGCGGGGGGCCAGGCTCATCTTCACCATGGTCCACAACTGGCCCGAGGATATGGCCGTGAGGCCCCGGACCGGGATCTTCGTGGAGGAGGGCGCCACCTTCATCTCCAACTACATATGTCTGATGCCGGCCCGTGACCTCCAGATGTACCCCACGGCGGTCCTACGGGGCAGAGGGGCGGTGGCCACCTTTCAGTCGGTGCTCCTGGCCCGTCCGGGTTCCCTCATGGACGTGGGTTCATGGGTGATCCTCAGGGAGGAGGGTTGCCGCACCGAGGTGATATCCCGGAACGTCTCCACCGGCGGTCGCATCATCGCCCGAGGCCACCTGGTGGGGGAGGCCCCGGGGGTGAAGGGACACCTGGAGTGCAGGGGTCTGATGCTCTCCGGCGAAGGCCTCATCCACGCGGTGCCGGAGCTCGAGGCACGGATGGCGGGGGTGGAGATGTCCCACGAGGCCGCCGTAGGCAAGATCGCCCGGGAGGAGATCGAGTACCTGATGTCCAGGGGGCTCTCCGAGGAGGAGGCCACCTCCCTCATCATCAAGGGCTTCCTCTCCTTGGATATAGAGGGACTTCCTCCCCTGCTGAAGGAGGA
>QMLK01000266.1 GCA_003646705.1 Deltaproteobacteria bacterium
CGGATGATCATGTCCTTGGCCCTGCCCATGATCCAGAGACAACCCCGGTCCCACTTGACGATATCGCCGGTCGTGGCCCAGCCGTCGGGGTCAAACACGGTGGCCGTGGTCTCGGGATCGCGGTAGTAGCCGGCCGGGGAATGGGGCCCTCTGAACCAGAGCTGACCGGGCTCCCCTTCGGGGACCTCCTTGCCCTCATCGTCAAGGAGCCTTATCTGGTTTCCGGGCAGGGGCCTGCCCACGGTCCTCCTCCGGAGCTCAGGGGGGTCGTCCACCCGGCAACCCGAGATGGAGCCCACATCCTGAGTCCCGAGGTCGCTGGTGATCACCCCGCCCAGGCGCCTCTCGGCCTCCTCGGCCACATCCGGGGCGAGGTATCCACCCGCAGACCGTATGAACCTCAAGGAGCTCAAGTCGTAGTCCTCCACCCGCCTCTCCAGCATCCTCACCAGGTGCGTGGGGACCACCCCGATACAGGTGCCCCGCTCCCTCTGGATCAACTCCAGGGCCCCCTCCGGGGTGAACTCCTCAAGGAGCACGGTCTTGGCCCCGACCAGCGGCGCTGCGAAGTAGGTCAAGGTACCCCCGGCACCACCGGCGAAGGGGGCGATGGCCACCGTGACGTCATCTCCGGTCAGGTTCCAGAGGTCGACCCGGGCCTTGGCGGTACAGAGCCTTGGTGCTATGTTCCACTCCACGAGCTTCGGAAGGCCTGTGGTGCCGGTGGTGCTGGTGAGCATGGCCACCTCGGTAAAGGGATCGAAACGGCGCTCATCAAGGGCCTTGAGCTTCTCCTCCGGCACCGCCTCCTGGGCGAGCTGAATGAGGGAATAGGTGTCCTCAGGGGCCCCAGAGGGGACCTCCTCGGCCAGCAGGAAGATGTACTTGAAGTTGGGCGAAAGGTCCCTAAGCTCCTTGAACATCTCCAGGTAGTTGAAGTTCCTGTAGATGTAGGGACACACCACCGCCGAGGCCTCGGTCCTCTCGAGCATGTAGGAGAGCTCCCTGTGGCGCATATAGGCGTAGACCGTAAGGGAGATGAGCCCCGCACGCTCCGCGGCGATCCTGGCCAAGAAGGCGTAGACCTCGTTGGGGGCCTGGATGATGATGCGAGAGTCCTTCTCAAGGCCCATCTCGGCCCAGCGATAGGCGATCCTGTTCACCAGCTCCACCGCCTCTCGCCAGGTCACGCGGTAGCGGCTGTCGGCCAGGGCCTCCCGATCGGGGCTCTCCTTGGCGTTCTTGGACCAGAAGTCGTAGAAGGTCTCATCGGTCCAATGGCCTGCGGATCGGAACTCCTCGATCATCTCGTCGGTGTACCTGATAACCCTCATGCTCCTTCCTCCCTTGGTCGATTTTTGGGGCGGGGGAGACCCCCGCCCAGGGGATCAATCGAGCCCAAGCTCGCCCCAGCGCTCCTTCACCCTCTTGACCATCTCCTCGTCGAGGAAGATCTCCTCGGGCTTGCGCTCCCATTCGTAGGGGATGGTGGCATCGAGGATGATCTTCGAGCCGATATCTCGGGCGTCGATGGGGAGGGCCGGGTCCAGAGGCGTGGAACGGGCCCGCTTTATCAGCTCGGTGCTCCTCCAGGGATCGTACCTCACGCTCAGGGCCCACCAGACCCGGTCCAGGTCATCGGCCTTGATGTCCTCGTCCACCACGATGACCCCCTTCATCCCGTAGTGACCCGTGGAGGAGGCGTGCACGGCCATTCCGGCGTGGATGGAGTGGCCGGGGTACATGGTCTTCAGCGACACGATGGCCCAGAACCTCCCTGTGGTCTGGGGTGGGATGAAGACCGAACGGATCCCCGGCACCCTCATGGTCTCGAGGTCCGTCCAAAGGGTGGCGGTGCGGTTCAGGGACTGGATCATATGGGTGTCGGTGATGGGCTTGCCCACCGTGGTCACACAGAAGATGGGGTCACGGCGCATATAGATGCGCTTGACGTGAAGCACCTGTTTCGGCCACTCCTCCCCCTTCTTGCCGGAGTAGTAACCCGTGTACTCGCCGAAGGGCCCCTCCTCCCGCAGGTCCTTCGGGTCGATGAAGCCCTCGAGGATGATCTCGGCGTGGGCGGGCAGGGGCAACCCCGTCAGCTCCCCCTCGAAGACCTCGACGGGCTCCCCCCTCAGGGCCCCGATCACGTCGTACTCGCTCACCTGGGCGGGCACCAAGGTGCTGGAAACCAGGAACTGGATGGGGTCACAGCCGATGACCGCCGCGGCGGGCATGAGCTTGCCCGCCTTTTCGTACTGCTTGAAGTGCATATCGGCGTGCTTCCCCTTGATGATCTGGACCCCGGTGTGGTTGCGGTCGTGGACCATCATCCGGTAGGTCCCGAGGTTAACCCACCCCGTCTCCATGTCCCTGGTGATCAGATAGACGGCGGTGCCGATGTAGCGCCCTCCATCCTTGGGATAGATCTTCGGCACGGGGAAGTCCCTGAGGAGGTCTATCTGGTCCTCCCTCAGGATCACCTCAGTCACAGGCCCCGAGGGGACCTCCTTGGGTTTGATGAGGCCCCCTTCGGTCACCGCCTTCATCCACCAGCGGGCCATCTCGCACATGGAGGTCCC
>QMLK01000267.1 GCA_003646705.1 Deltaproteobacteria bacterium
GGGCTTCAGCAGCAGCACGGTCACCACCGCTGCGTAGGGGAAGACGATGGCGAACTGGGGCCAGAGGAGCACGCCGAAGGCCTGGGTCACCCCGAAGATCAGCGACCCCACCAGGGCCCCCCAGACGTTGCCGAGGCCACCGATGGTGACTATGAGGAAGGCCTCGATGATGATGTCGTGGTCCATCCCCAGGGTGATGCTCACGGTGGGGGCCACCAGGGCCCCGGCTATCCCCGCCAGGTAACACCCCAGGACGAAGGCAGCGGCGAAGACCCAGCTCACGTTGATCCCCAAGGCGCCCACCATCTCTCGGTCCACCGCGGCGGCGCGGCAGATCTTCCCCACCTTGGTCCGGTTGGTGAAGAGCCAGAGGAATATTGCTACAAGGGGGCCGATCACCAACAGAAAGAGGTTGTAGCGGGGGAAGGCCGAGCCAAGGATGGAGACCGAGCCCTTGAGCCCTCCTGGGGGCATGATGGAGCTGTACTCCGGCCCCCAGACCATCTTCACCAGGTCCCCGAGGATCAGCATCAGGGCGAAGGTGAACAGCAGCAACATCAGGTGTTCCCTCTCGTAGAGGTGGCAGAAGAGGGCCCGCTCGGCCACGAAGCCCACCAGGGCCACCACCAAAGGGGCCAGGAGCAGCGCGAGCCAGAAGCCTGTGGAGCCCATTCCAAAATAGGTATAGATGCTGAAGGCGGAGAAGGCCCCGATCATGTAAAGCGACCCATGGGCGACATTGGGGACCCTCAGCACCCCCAGGATGAAGCTCATACCCGCCGAGACGATGAAGAGGATCATCGAACGACTGAGGCCGACCAGCAACTGAGTACATAAGGATGCCACATCAAGGCTCATGGTCTTCCGTCTCCAAGTTTAGGGCAAGGGAAAGAGGGTGGGAACCAAGGTTCCCACCCTCTTAATGCTATCCGGCTACTTCTTTGCCTTTGCCCTGAGGGCCATTATCTCTTCACAAGAGGGCATGATCTCCGGCCCCGGAAGGGTCACAATGTCCGATGAGATCAGGAAGTTGTATTTGGGGGACTTCTTGGTCACGCCGAGGAACATGGGCTCCACGACCTGGTGGTCGCACGCGCGCATCTCTATCTCCCCCACAGGGCTCATGATCTTCAAGCCCTCGATGGCGTCTATGAACTTCTCGGTATTCACCGAGCCGGCCTTCCTGTAGGCAGCGGCGATGAAGTGGGCGGTGTTCCAGCCATGGAAGGCGGGAAATCCAGGGGGTTCGCCATAGGCCGCCCTGAAGGCCTTCACGAAGGCCTTGTTCTCAGGCGTTTCTGGATAATAGAAGTGGTAATCCATGGTGCCCATCACCCCTTCGGGTGCCTCAAGTCCCAAGGGCTTGAGGACCGCGTGATCGGTGGCCGTGTGGATGCAGATGGCCATCTTCTTGGCCATACCTGTGGCCTTTATGGCCTTGAGTACGTTGGTCATGCTTCGGCCGCCGGTGCAGAAGATCACCGCGTCGGGCTTGGCGGCCATGATGGCCGTCAGGTAGGGGATCAGGTCGGGCTCGCCCACCTTCCACCAGGACTCGCCTATCTTCTTCACCTCGGGTTTGAGTCTCTTCAGGTTCCGCCAGGCGGCCCTGCCTATGGCGTGGCCGTACTCGTAGTCGTCACCGGCGATCCAGTACTTGACGTAGGGCTTCTTGGACAGGCCCACCGCCATGGCCTTACCCGCCATGGCGGTGTTCTCACTGGTGCAGAAGACATACCGGTGACCCAACTCCCCCGTGATCCGCTCGCTCTTGGCGATCCAGACGAAGAAGGGGACCTTCTCCTTGCGGGCCAGATCCGAAACGGCCAGGGACACCGAACTGGAGATGGTCCCCACAAGGATATCCACCCCTTCCCTCATTATCAGCTCCTTGGCCATGCTCAGGCCGATGTCGACCTTGAACTTGGTGTCGCGGGTGGTGAACTCGATCTTGCGCCCGAGCACCCCCTCCTTGTTGATACCCTGAAGGGCGAGCTTGAAGCCGTTAAGGGCGTCCTTGGCGTAGACCGCTGGTGGGCCGCTGTAGCAGTCGATGATGCCCACCTTGATGGTCTTGCCGCCAGCGTAGGCCCCTCCCACGGAGAGGACGAGAAGGGCTACAAGGACTACTCCCCAAAATTTACCCCTCCCTAAGTGCTTCATGTTGCACCTCCTTTATCTAAAAAGGCATTTTTCCCCATTTTGATAGCCCTCATCTTATATGTCAAGGAGGCCTTTCCGTGGCGCCAAAACCCGCCTGTACAGCCTTGAGGTTTATCTCCCTCAGCGCAGGAGGCACAAGGCGCGTGATGGCCTCCTGGATCTCCTGCTGGCTGAAGGGCAGGAGGCCCTTGGAGGCTGCGTAACTGATGAGGACGAGGTTGACCCCCCGGGGATTGCCCACCTCCTGGGCGAGCCTGTCGGCATCCAGGGGGTAGAGTCGGACCCCCTTTACCTCCGGAAGGGAAGGGGCGTTGATCACCGCTGCCCCTCCCTCCCTCAACATCGGGAGGTTCTTCAATCCCTCCTCCCTCTGGAGGCCGAGCAGCAGGTCGGCCCTTCCCCTCTTTATGA
>QMLK01000268.1 GCA_003646705.1 Deltaproteobacteria bacterium
CTTATCCCCCTGTCTGAGCTCACCACCACCATCCCCTCCCCCGAGACGCGCCTCTTGATCCAGGTATCGGCGTCCTCCCGGGCCGTGAAGACCACCTCTATGCCCCGCTGTCTGCCCCCTGAGGGGGATAGACGGCCGCTGCCCCTGCCGTCGAAGACCACCGTGATGTGGTGCCCCTTCAAGCGCTTGTAGTGGGCCAAGCGTCCTATGAGCTCATCCCTCGCCTCTTCGAGGGCGAGACCGCAGAGGTCTGGGGTCTGCATCAGGAGGTTGTAGCCGTCTATGAGGATCCTCATAGGTAGGAGATCCAGTGGCGGTACTTCTCGATCTCCCCCCTCACCACCTTGAAATAGGCCTCCTGTAGCTCTCGGGTCACACTGCCGGGGACCCCCCTGCCGACGGGTCTGTCGTCTATCTCCCTTATGGGGGTCACCTCTGCGGCGGTCCCGGTGAAGAAGACCTCATCGGCCGTGTAGAGCTCGTCGCGGGTGAAGCGTTCCTCGAGGACGGTGTAGCCCTTGTCCCTGGCGATCTGGATCACGGAGTCCCGGGTGATCCCGGGGAGGATGGAGGTGGGCGGGGTGGTCTTTATGACGCCGTCCTTGACCAAGAAGATGTTTTCGCCTGAGGCCTCAGCCACATAGCCCTCGGTGTCGAGCATGATGGCCTCGTCGTAGCCGAGCCTGGCCGCCTCCCTCTTGGCGAGCACGGAGTTGACGTAATTGCCGCAGATCTTGGCCTTGGTCATCATGGCGTTGACGTGATGGCGGGTATAAGAAGAGGTCTTGACCCTGGTGCCCTTCCTCAGGGCCTCCTCCCCCAGGTAGGCCCCCCATCTCCAGGCTACGATGGCCACCCTTATGGGGTTGTCGTGGGGGTGGACCCCCATCACCCCCTCCCCGATGAAGACGATGGGGCGGATGTAGGCCTCCTCGAGGCCGTTCGTCCGCACCACGTCCTTGCAGGCCTCCATGATCTCGGCCTGGGAGAAGGGGATCTCTATCTCCCCGATGAGGGCGGAGTCGAAGAGGCGCTTCACATGGGCCTCCAGCCTGAAGATTCCGGAGCGGCCATCCTTGCAGAGGTAGCACCGGATCCCCTCGAAGACCCCTAATCCGTAGTGGAGGGTATGGGTCAAGACGTGGACCTTGGCCTCATCCCACGGGATCAACTCACCGTCCATCCATATCTTGCTCACCTTCTCCACCATCTTCGGTCCCCTCCAAGACGGTCTTGGCGATCCTGTCCAGGATACCGTTTATGAAGCCCTTGGAGTCATCGGCGGAGCCGAACTTCTTCCCGAGCTCCACGGCCTCGTTGATGGCCACCTTCATGGGGATGTCGTCACAGTAGAGGAGTTCGAAGACCCCCATCCGCAGGATGTTCCTGTCGACCCTGTCCATGCGGTCCAGTCTCCAGTGCTCAGCGTAACGATCTATGAGTTTGTCGATCCTCGGCCGGTGCTGAGAGACGCCCTTCACTATCCGCTCCACGAAGTCCCTGAGCTCGAGGGAGGGTGAAAAGGTCCTCCAGTAGAGTTCCAAGGCCTCCACCGGGTCCACAGGGTTGACGTCCAGTTGATAAAGGATCTGCAGGGCGATCTCCCTGGCTTGCCGTCTCTTCACCTCAGGACGATCGTATCTCCCGATAGAGGTTGGCCATCTCTATGGCTGAAAGGGCGGCATCCCACCCCTTGTTCCCCATCTTGGTGCCAGCTCGCTCGATGGCCTGCTCGAGGGTATCAGGGGTGATCACCCCATAGGATATGGGAATGGGGCTCGCCATGGCGAGCTGTGCGACCCCCTTGGTCACCTCGGCGCTGATGTACTGGTGGTGGGGCGTGCTCCCCCTGATCACCGCCCCCAGGCAGATGATGGCGTCGTGTCTACCCTCCTCCACCAGCCTCTTGGCCACGGCCGGGATCTCAAAGGACCCGGGGGTGCGGAAGACCTCGATGTCCTCCTCCTTGGCCCCGTGGCGCCTGAGGCAGTCCAAGGCCCCCTCGAGGAGCCGGTCGGTGATGAAGCTGTTGAAGCGACTCACCACGATGGCGAACCTAAGCCCTTCCGCCTTAAGGACCCCTTCTATTACCTTCACCTTTACCCTCACTTGACGCTCAAGATATGGCCGAGTTTTTCCTTCTTAGTCCTGAGATACCTGATGTTCTCCTCCCGCGGAGGGACCTCTATGGGCACCCTCTCCACCACCTCTATGCCATAGCCCTCAAGTCCTACGATCTTGCGGGGGTTGTTGGTCAGGAGCCTTATCTTCCTCACCCCGAGGTCCAGGAGGATCTGGGCCCCGATGCCGTAGTCCCTGAGGTCGGGCTTGAAACCGAGGGCTTCGTTGGCCTCTACGGTGTCCTTGCCGTGCTCTTGGAGGAAGTAGGCCTTGATCTTGTTGGCCAAACCGATACCCCTGCCTTCCTGCCTCATGTAAAGGAGCACCCCCCGCCCCTCCTGGTCAATCATCCTCATGGCCTCGTGGAGCTGTTCCCCGCAGTCACATCTCAAGGACCCGAAGACGTCCCC
>QMLK01000269.1 GCA_003646705.1 Deltaproteobacteria bacterium
GTCCCCCACCTGCCCTCCGGCCTCGGGGTAGAAGGGGGTGAGGTCGACCACCAGCTCCACCTCCTCTCCCGCGGAGACCTCTGGGACCGGCTGTCCGCCCTTGAGCAGCCTGAGGACTTCACCCTCGACCTCCAGGCGCTCATAACCCACAAAGGCGCTGCAGATGCCCTCCTCCTCAAGGACCCTCCACAGGCGTTCCCGCTCGGGGGCCTCCCATCGCCATGACTCCTTTCCCCGTCTCCTCTGTTCCTCCATCTGGCGGTGAAAGCCCTCCATGTCCAAGGAAAGGCCCTCTTCCCTGGTCACCTCTTCTGTGAGGTCTACAGGAAAGCCATAGGTGTCGTAGAGCCTGAAGACCACCTCTCCGGGGAGGGCCTTCTCACCCCTCTCCTTCAGGGCCTCTATCTCCTCTGCCAGCAGTTGGAGCCCCCGGTCCAAGGTCTCCCCGAAGCGCTCCTCCTCCCTGAGGGTCACCTCTTCGATCACCTTACGGGCGCCGATGAGCTCCGGGTAGACCTCTGCCATCTTCTCCCTCACCCCTTCTATGATTTCCACCAGGAAAGGACGGTCTATCCCCAGGAGCCGGCCGTGTCGGGAGGCCCGGCGGATGATCCTCCTTAAGACGTAACCCCGGCCTTCGTTGGAGGGCAGCACCCCGTCGGCGATCAGGAAGGCTATGGCACGGCTGTGGTCGGCGACTACCCTTATGGAGACGTCCTTCCGCTGGTCCTCTCCATACCGGAGGCCGCTTACCTCTTCGATCCTGGCGATGACGTCCGAGAAGAGGTCGGTGTCGTAATTGCTCTTTGCACCCTGCAGCACCGCTGCGATCCGTTCCAGTCCCATCCCCGTGTCGATACAAGGCTTGGGGAGGGGTTGGAGCCTTCCGTCCTCGGTCCGTTCAAATTGCATGAAGACCAGGTTCCAGAGTTCCAAATAGCGGTCGCAGTCACAGCCGACACCGCAGGTGGGCTCCCCACAGCCCACCTCCTCCCCTTGGTCGATGATGATCTCGGAACAGGGGCCACAGGGGCCGGTTTCCCCCATGGCCCAGAAGTTGTCCTCGTCCCCCAGGGGGACGATCCTCTCCTCGGGCAGGCCGGCGATCTCGAGCCACAACCTCTTGGCCTCCTCGTCCCTGTAATGGACCGAGACCCATAGGCGCTCCTTGGGGAGCCGGAAGCCCTCGGTGAGGAGCTCCCAGGCCATCTGGATGGCCTCCCGTTTGAAATAATCCCCGAAGGAGAAGTTGCCGAGCATCTCGAAGAAGGTATGGTGGCGGGCGGTTCGGCCGACGTTTTCGAGGTCGTTGTGTTTGCCTCCGGCCCTCAGGCACTTCTGACAGGAGGTCGCCCTCATATAAGGCCTCCTCTCCTGCTGCAAGAAGACCCGTTTGAACTGGACCATCCCGGCGTTGGTGAACAGCAGGGTGGGGTCGTCCTCAGGCACCAAGGGGGAGCTCTTCACGACCTGGTGGCCTCGGGAGGCGAAGTAGTCCAAGAAGGCCTGCCTTATCTCCTCACTCCTCATTCCTCCTCTTCTACCTCCAGCTCCTCCTTGGCGCTCACCTCGAACTCCTGCCAGCCCATGTCGCTTGTGGCCAGGATCCCCTTCACACGGAGGACGAAGTCATCGGGGTTGGAGCAATGGCGCAAGGCCTCCTCCAAGGTGATGAGCCCCCGCTTGTAAAGGGACATGAGGGATTGGTCGAAGGTCTGGGAGCCGTAGGTGACGTGGCCCTCGGCGATGGCTATGGGGATCTCGGGGGTGCGGTCCTTGTCCATGATGCATTCCTTGATGCGGGCGGTGTTGATCATGACCTCCACCGCCGGGACCCTGCCCAGGCCGTCCGCCCTTGGCAGCAGCCTCTGAGAGATCACCCCCCGGAGCACGTTGGCCAACTGAAGCCTTACCTGCTTCTGTTGATAAGGGGGGTAGACGGCCACGATCCGGTTTATGGTCTCGGTGGCATCCAGGGTGTGCAGCGTCGAGAGCACCAGATGGCCCGTCTCGGCGGCCAGTAAAGCCGTGTCTATCGTCTCGAAGTCCCTCATCTCGCCCACCAGGATCACATCGGGGTCCTGCCTGAGGGCCATCTTCAGGGCTTGGGCGAAAGAGGAGGTGTCGGTGCCTATCTCCCGCTGGTTTATCATGGAGAGGTTGTCCTTGTGGAGGAACTCTATGGGGTCCTCGATGGTTATGATGTGGCAGCGCCGGTGGCGGTTGATGTAGTCGATCATGGCGGCAAGGGTCGTGGTCTTTCCCGAACCGGTGACCCCGGTCACCAGGATCAGCCCCCGCTGCTCCATGGAGAGCTTCTCCAGGGGCCTGACCGGCAGGTTCAATTCCTCAAACCCCTTTATCCCGAAGGGTATGACCCGGAGGGCTATGGCAATGGTGCCCCGCTGTTGGAAGATGTTGACCCTGAAGCGCCCGATCCCAGCGACTCCATAGCCCATGTCGATTTCTCTGTTCTTCAGGAAGTGCTCCCTTTGCCGCTCGCTCATCAAC
>QMLK01000270.1 GCA_003646705.1 Deltaproteobacteria bacterium
TAAGCCTTGAAGAAGGGGGTATCGGAGGGCTCCACCACCAAGGCTCCGAGCTCCTTAAGGGCGGTCACTGCGGGGTCCTGGAGCTCGGTCAGCTCCACCTCCAGCTTGCTGAACTCCTCCAAGGGGTAACCGTAGCCGTAGAGGGCCTCGAGCCTCTTGCGGTCCTTGTCGAGGAACCATAGCCCTATCCTCTGGTAGTCCAACCCCCTGTGCAGCGAGTCCACGAGGGTCCTCAGGATACCCTCCAGGGTGTCCTTGCTGGAGATCTCGCGCAGGATCATCTGGACCTCATTGTACTGCAGCACCAGTACCTTGAGGTCCTCGAGGAGTCGTTCGTCCGGCCCCGTCACTGTTGGCCTCTCCTGTATTTGCGTAGACGGAGCAAGTTCCTGCCCCCTTCCCGACGATAGTCGATCTCGTCCATGGCCTCCCTCATGATATGGACCCCCATCCCCCCCTCCGGCAAGGAACCCGGGTCCCGGTGATCGACCGAGAGGGGAGGGATCTGGCGAGGGTCGAACTCATCGCCTTCATCGATGAGGGTGACCTCACAGAACTCCTCCGTCACCTCAAGTTCTACCTTTACCTTCCGCGAAGAGTCGAAGCAATAAGCGTGCCTAACGATGTTGCTCAAGCCCTCGAAGACCGCCAGCTCTACGGTCCGAACCTCATCTTCGCCCATCCCCAACCCCAGGCATACCCCCCTCAGGGCCAGGGTGCAGAGACGGACGTCCTCCATGGAGGCGGACATCACCATCCTCAGCTTATGCCTCACCTGGCTATGACCTCCAGGGCCTCCTTGACGTCCTTGGCGGTCTCGAAGATCCTGTAGAGCCGCGTGAGCCCCATCAGCTCATCGACGGCCTTCTGCAGGGAGCACAGCACGAGGCGACCCTCCCTTATCACGTGTTTCAATATGGAGACGATGGCCCCGAGCCCTGAACTGTCCACGAACTCCACCTTCGAAAGGTCAAGGACCACCTTCTTCACCTTCTCCTCGTCTATACACTGCAGTACCCTGTCCTTGAACTCGGAGGCTATCAGGGCATCGAGCCTCTTGTCCAGCGGTTTGACCACCAAGACGTCGCCCCTCTTCTCAACCTGGATCTCCATCGGAAGCCCTACCCTGAGGTCCCTTCTTTAGTTTTCTTTTCGGCACCTCTGTCCCTACCTTTAGGGGATTTTTGCCATCGAAGCCCCCCTGTGTTAAAAAAGACGACGATGCTGGCCGAAGCAATCTCGTGGTTGGTGGCGACCATCGGTCGTCTCGGATACGCAGGGATAATGGCGCTGATGTTCCTCGAGTCCTCCTTCTTCCCCTTTCCCAGCGAGGTGGTGATCCCCCCGGCTGGGTACCTCGCCTCCAAGGGTCGGATGGAGATGGCCCTGGTGATAGCCTCAGGCACTGCCGGCAGCCTCTTGGGGGCCCTCTTCAACTACTGGGTGGCCTTGCGCCTGGGACGTCCCTTCCTGCAGCGATACGGGAGGTACTTCCTGATAAGAGACTCAGTTCTCGAGAGGGCCGACCGCTTCTTCCAACGTCACGGCCACATCAGTACCTTCGTGGGAAGGCTCCTGCCGGGCATCAGACAGTATATATCCCTGCCCGCAGGCCTCGCAAGGATGGACCTATGGGTCTTCAGCCTCTGTACCTCCTTAGGGGCGGGACTCTGGGTCACGGTCCTGGCGCTGGTGGGGTACTGGGTGGGGGAGAGGGAGGAGTTGCTCCACAGGTACCTGAAGGAGGCCACCCTGGCAGCGGTGGCCTTCGCCTTGATCGTCTCGGGCATATACCTCTGGAGGATGAGGAGCTTTACTTCAAGGCGGTGAGGGGCTATAGTTATGAGCCCTTCGGGCCTTCCCTAAGGGGGGCCAGAGGGGTTTCTGATCGAGGGCGATGAAGGTCCTGGTGGTCCTCCTGTGTGGGGTTTTTTTATTTTTGCCCAACCTCGGCGGCTGGGACCTCTGGAACCCGGACGAACCCCGATACGCGGAGATCGCTCGAGAGATGCTCACGACCCACCAGTGGGTGATACCTCATCTGAACGGCGAGGTCTACTACGACAAACCCCCCCTCTTCTTCGCCATGATAGCGGGGACCTCGAAGGTCCTGGGAGGGCTCGATGAACGGGCCGCCCGCCTCCCTTCGGCCATCTTCGGGCTCCTGACCCTCCTTCTGGTCTACATCCTTGGCAAGGAGATGGCGGACGAGAGGACGGGGCTGCTCGGTGCCTTGGTGCTTGCCTCAAGCGGTCAGTACTTTTGGCTGTCGAGAAGGGCCAACATCGACGCCACCCTCACCTTCACCACCACCCTAACCATCCTCCTCTTCATGCTGGGATACCAAAGGGATAAGGGGAGGATCCTCCTCTACCTTTTGGCCTACCTCAGCATGGCTGCAGGGGTGCTGGTGAAGCTTCAGCCCGCGGTGATCGTGCCCGCCTTGGCCTTGGGCAGTTACTACCTGTGGAGGAAAGAGAGGCGGTTCTTCCTGGACCCCAGTCA